>NZ_JARESX010000066.1:0-41723 GCF_046026435.1 Paraburkholderia sp. RL17-381-BIF-C
CATGTTCACGCCGCTCTTCGTGATCGCGCGTACGGCCGGCTGGAGCGCGCACATCATCGAGCAGCGCATCGACAACAAGATCATCCGTCCGAGCGCAAATTACACCGGACCCGATGACCTGCCGTTCGTGCCGCTCGCGAAGCGTGTTTGAGCGTGGCTAAAGACCTTGCGAGCGTTGTCGATCGCGAGAGCGTCGACACGCCGATGCAAGTGTTCGACCTTCATTGCGTCTCGAGAGCGCGGCGCAATGAAATTGGGCCTTGGCTCGCTGGAACCCCGAGCCAAGGCTGTTTTTTGCGGCGTATTCGCGTGAGTGCCGGCAAACCCGGCCAGCACGCTGCCGCGAGCTAAACTACCCGTACCTGACTGGCCCGCCAGGGAAGCGCTAAAAGAGGGGCAGCTGACTGTGATCGGCCGCCGCCATCGTTCCCGGATCATTACTGTTTTGTCCCCTACGCCATGAATACCGCAAACCGCAAACGCCTTCCCGGCACCCAGCTCGATTTCTTCGACACGCGTGCCGCCATCGACGCCATTGCGCCCGGCGCGTACGACAAGCTGCCGTACACGTCGCGCGTGCTGGCGGAGAACCTCGTGCGCCGCTGCGATCCCGTCACGCTCGTCGCGTCGCTCAAGCAGATCATCGAACGCAAGCGCGATCTGGATTTCCCGTGGTTCCCGGCACGCGTGGTCTGTCATGACATTCTTGGCCAGACCGCGCTGGTCGATCTCGCTGGTCTGCGCGATGCGATCGCCGCGCAAGGCGGCGACCCCGCCATGGTGAATCCGGTGGTGCCGACCCAACTCGTGGTCGATCATTCGCTCGCCGTCGAGTGCGGCGGGTTCGATCCGGACGCGTTCGCGAAGAATCGCGCGATCGAGGACCGCCGCAATGAAGACCGTTTCGACTTCATCAACTGGACCAAGCGTGCGTTCAAGAACGTCGACGTGATTCCGCCGGGCAACGGCATCCTGCATCAGATCAACCTCGAGCGCATGAGCCCGGTGGTGCAGGTGAAAGACGGCGTGGCATTCCCCGATACGCTGGTCGGCACCGACTCCCATACGCCGATGGTGGACGCGCTCGGTGTGATCGCGGTCGGCGTGGGCGGACTCGAAGCGGAAAGCGTGATGCTGGGCCGCGCGTCGTATATGCGCCTGCCGGATATCGTCGGCGTGGAACTGACCGGCAAGCCGGCTGAAGGCATTACCGCGACCGACATCGTGCTCTCGTTGACCGAATTCCTGCGCAAGGAAAAAGTGGTCGGCGCGTACCTCGAGTTCTACGGTGCGGGCACGGCCAACCTGACGCTCGGCGATCGCGCGACCATCGCCAACATGGCGCCGGAATTCGGCGCCACGGCCGCGATGTTCTATATCGACGAACAGACCATCAAGTATCTCAAGCTCACCGGCCGCGACGACGAACTCGTCAAACTGGTGGAAACGTATGCGAAGGAAACCGGCCTGTGGGCGGACAGCCTCAAGCACGCCGAATACGAACGCGTGCTCACGTTCGATCTGTCCACCGTGGTGCGCACGCTGGCCGGTCCGTCCAATCCGCACCGCCGTCTGCCGGTGTCGGAACTGGCGGCGCGCGGCATCAGCGGCAAGGTGGAGAATGAACCGGGCCTGATGCCGGACGGCGCGGTGATCATCGCCGCGATCACGAGCTGCACGAACACCAACAATCCGCGCAACATGATCGCCGCCGGCCTGCTGGCGCGTAACGCGAACCGGCGCGGACTGACGCGCAAGCCGTGGGCGAAGACCTCGCTCGCGCCTGGCTCGAAGGCGGTCACGCTGTATCTGGAAGAAGCCGGTCTGCTGCACGATCTGGAGAAGCTCGGCTTCGGCGTGGTCGCGTATGCGTGCACGTCGTGCAACGGCATGTCCGGTGCGCTGGATCCGGCGATCCAGAAGGAAATCGTCGAGCGCGATCTGTATGCGACTGCCGTGCTGTCAGGCAACCGCAACTTCGACGGCCGCATTCATCCGTACGCGAAGCAGGCTTTCCTGGCGTCGCCGCCGCTGGTGGTGGCGTATGCGATTGCGGGCACGATCCGCTTCGACATCGAGAAAGACGTGCTCGGCATCGACGCCGACGGCCACCCCGTCACGTTGAAGGACATCTGGCCGTCGGATGCGGAGATCGACGCGATCGTGGCGTCGAGCGTGAAGCCGGAACAATTCCGCAAGGTGTACGAGCCGATGTTCGCGGTCACGGTCGACACGGGCGAGAAGGCCAGCCCGCTGTACGACTGGCGCCCCATGAGCACGTACATTCGCCGTCCGCCGTATTGGGAAGGCGCGCTTGCCGGTGAGCGCACGCTCAAGGGCATGCGCCCGCTCGCCGTGCTGGGCGACAACATCACGACCGACCACCTGTCGCCTTCCAACGCGATTTTGCCGAACAGCGCCTCGGGCGAGTATCTGGCGAAGATGGGCCTGCCGGAAGAAGACTTCAATTCCTACGCGACTCACCGCGGCGACCATTTGACGGCACAGCGCGCCACCTTTGCGAACCCCACGTTGAAGAACGAGATGGTGGTCGAAGACGGTAAGGTGAAGGCGGGTTCGCTGGCGCGCATCGAGCCGGAGGGCAAGATCACGCGCATGTGGGAAGCGATCGAAACCTACATGGAGCGCAAGCAGCCGCTGATCGTGATCGCCGGGGCCGATTATGGCCAGGGGTCGTCGCGCGACTGGGCCGCAAAGGGCGTGCGTCTTGCCGGCACGGAAGCGATCGTCGCCGAAGGGTTCGAGCGCATTCACCGCACGAATCTGGTGGGCATGGGCGTGTTGCCGCTGGAATTCAAGCCTGGGGTGAACCGGCTTACGCTCGGTATCGACGGCACGGAAACTTTCGACGTGATCGGCGAGCGCAAGCCGCGCGCGGACCTCACGCTGGTGATTCATCGCAAGAACGGTGAGCGTGTGGACGTGCCGGTCACGTGCCGGCTCGACACGGCCGAAGAGGTTTCCATCTACGAGGCCGGCGGCGTGCTGCAACGCTTTGCGCAGGACTTTCTCGAATCGACGAAAGCGGCGGCCTGAGGCTGCCCGGTTGTCAGATCGTTTGAAGCAGCGAACGTTTTAACGCGGGACAGGGCGCTACGGTGCGGCATGCCGTACGCCCTGCACGAAGTCCCTCCAGGGACCGTCCGCCTACATCAGGACACGACTTTCATGGCCCACCAACCCCAGATCAAGATTGCCGCCACCTACATGCGCGGCGGCACCAGCAAAGGTGTGTTCTTCCGCTTGCAGGACCTGCCCGAGGCCGCTCAGGTGCCGGGCGCCGCGCGTGATGCGCTGCTCATGCGCGTGATCGGCAGCCCCGACCCGTACGGCAAGCAGATCGACGGCATGGGCGGCGCGACCTCGAGCACCAGCAAGACGGTGATCATCGCCAAAAGCAGCCGGCCGGATCACGACGTGGATTACCTGTTCGGGCAGGTGTCGATCGACAAGGCATTCGTGGACTGGAGCGGCAATTGCGGCAACCTGTCGGCCGCCGTGGGACCGTTCGCAATCAGCGCGGGTCTCGTCGACCCGAGCCGGATTCCGCGCGACGGCGTGGCGACCGTGCGCATCTGGCAGGCGAATATCGGCAAGACGATCATCGGCCACGTGCCGATGACCAATGGCGCCGTGCAGGAAACCGGCGATTTCGAACTCGACGGCGTCACGTTTCCGGCTGCCGAAGTGCAACTCGAATTCATGGATCCGGCTGCGGAAGAAGAGGGCGCGGGCGGTTCGATGTTCCCGACCGGCAATCTCGTGGACGACCTCGAAGTGCCGGGTGTCGGCACGTTGAAGGCGACCATGATCAACGCGGGCATTCCGACCATCTTCGTGGATGCGGAATCGATCGGCTACAAGGGTACGGAGTTGCAGGACGCAATCAACAGCGACCCAAAAGCGCTGGCGATGTTCGAGACCATTCGCGCGCACGGCGCGCTGCGCATGGGACTGATCAAGCATCTCGACGAGATCGCGACGCGCCAGCATACGCCGAAGGTCGCGTTCGTCGCGAAGCCGGCCGACTATGTGGCGTCGAGCGGCAAGCGCATTGGGGCGGGCGATGTCGATCTGCTGGTGCGGGCGATGTCGATGGGCAAGCTGCATCACGCGATGATGGGCACGGCCGCGGTCGCGATCGGCACGGCGGCGGCGATTTCCGGCACGCTGGTGAATCTCGCGGCAGGCGGCGGGGCGAAGCAGTCGGTACGCTTCGGGCATCCGTCGGGGACCTTGCGGGTAGGTGCCGAGGCGAGCGAGAGCGGCGGCGAGTGGACGGTCAGGAAGGCGATCATGAGCCGCAGCGCGCGCGTGTTGATGGAAGGGTGGGTGCGGGTGCCGCAGGAAAGGTGAGGTGGCCGTCGCCAGCGCGCCGATTCGCCGCTCAGGTGTCCAGAGTGCGAAAGTCCGGCTTCGTCTGGAAAGCACGAAGCCGGAAAAACGGGTTGGATGAAATGGCGAAGTCTAAGACATCAGCCCGATGCTGGCGAGAACGAACCGAAGGCCGAAGAAGCACACGGACGAAAAAAGCGGCAGGCCGAAAGCCACCGTGGCACACCGCAGGCCGACCACGCTGAGCGTTGGCCATCGATTGAGGGTGTAGACCGCCGCGCCGGCCAGTGCGCGGCTGATCCCGTTCACAGCCGCTCCATGACGACCTCGAGATACTCGCTGGGCAACACGAGTGTCTCGTCGCCGGAACGGTTGCCGTTTGCCAGCAGCGTCATCAGGTCGAGCTGGAAGGCCGCCTGCCGTTCGGCATCCATCGCGGCGAATGCCTTGTTGACCGGGCCGTAATATGTCCGGAATACCTCGATCCAATGCGCCGGTGAGCGGTAACGGAACGTGAATTCACGGCTCTTTGCAGCGACGGGCTTCGCGCTCCCGTGAAAGAACTCGTCGAGCCGCGCCCTGGTGCCCCACAACGCGGGCGACTTGAGGCCGGGCGGCGGGGGCAGATACTTGCCGATCGTTTTGAACACCTGCCCGATGAAGCTCTCGGGCGTCCAGTTCGCAAGGCCGATTTTGCCGCCCGGCTTGCACACGCGCGCCAACTCGCTTGCCGCCCTCTCCTGATTCGGCGTGAACATGACGCCGAAGGTCGAGATGACGGCATCGAACGAGGCGTCGGCGTAGGGCAGCGCTTCGGCGTCCGCTTCGCGAAACCGCACCGAGGTGAGACCTTCCGCTCGCGCCCGAGCCTTCCCCGCTTCGAGCAGCGAGGAGACATAGTCGGTCGAGGTGACGTCGCACCAGCGGCGTGCGGCGGCAAGCGTGGCGTTGCCGTTGCCCGCCGCGACATCGAGCACGCTGCTGCCGGCGCGCAGATCGAGCGCCTCGCACAGGTTTTCGCCGACGATCTGCAGCGTCGTGCCGACGACCGCATAGTTGCCCGTTTCCCACGCGACGTGCTGGCGCGCTTTGACGTCGGCGAATGCGGAGGTTTGCGAAGAAGACTGGACTTGTGACATGGAAATGCTCCTGAAAATTTTTTTGTGCAATGCAAGTTGATCTCGTTGCGCGAAGGCTTTCAGCGTCGCTATGAATTCATGGGGCGCCTCCTTAATTGCGTTTAAGTATTCGATACATTCAAGATTCCTTAGCATCGTTGTAAGGAATTCGCATGGGTGCTAGTATCGTTGCGCGTGTTGAATCGATGAATGACCAGGCGTCCAGATCTTTTGCGCAGGACGCCGAAGTTCATGGGCACACATCCATGGATGCTCTCTCCAACGTTCTTCGCCTCGTTCGCCTGGGCGGCGCGGTGTATCTAAACGGCCACTTCACTGCGCCCTGGTGTCTGTTCGGCCAGGCGGACGCAGCGCTGTGCGGCAGTTACCTGCCACGAGCCGAACGTGTCGTCTCCTATCATCTGATCACCGAGGGAAGCTGCTGGGCGGCACTCGCGGACGATCCCGAGTCCGCCATTTACGTCAACGCCGGCGAACTGCTCGTCGTTCCGCAAGGCGAATCGCATCTGCTGGGCAGTTCACTCGACGTCACGCCCGGACCGACTGCCGAACTGCTCGAGAGTCAGTTGCGCAATTCGCCGGGGCAGTTGATGACGCTCAACTATGGCGGCGGCGGCGACAGTACGCGTCTGGTGTGCGGCTTTCTCGCTTGCGACGACACGTTGAGCAACCCGGTGCTGTCCGCGTTGCCTCGCCTCTTCAAGGTCGACATGCGCAATGATCCGCAGTCCGCGTGGCTCGAATCTTCTTTGCGGTTCGCCACGGCCGAGGCGGCGGAGTGGCGCGTAGGCAGTGCGCTCGTGCTTGCGCGGCTATCGGAGCTGCTCTTCGTGGAGGCGGTGCGGCGCTGCATCGACGCGCTGCCGGCCGATCGAAAGGGCTGGCTCGCGGGTGTGGGGGACAGGTTTGTCGGCCGGGTGCTGGCCATGATGCATACGCAGCCGGCGCATGCGTGGACCGTGGATGAGCTTGCCCGAATGGCGGGGTTGTCACGCTCCGCGCTGGCGCAGCGGTTTACGCAGTTGCTCGGTCAGCCGCCAATGCAGTATCTCGCCCACTGGCGTTTGCAGGTCGCGGCGCAGGAGTTGCGCGGCGGGACGAAGTCGGTGGCGGAGGTGGCGGATCAGGTGGGGTATGAGTCGGAGGCGGCCTTCAATCGCGCTTTCAAGCGGGAGTTCGGGATGCCGCCGGCAGGGTGGAGGAAGAGCCGGGGCGGAATGGCGAGTGCCTCGGCGGGTGCCGCCGGCGCGAGCGCTGTAGATTGCTACAGCGAACCCTTTAGCGGCAACCCGATGTGAAGGCGCCAATACTCCGTGCGCTCATTTCACGCCATGCTTCGCCTGCCATTTTTTCATGAACGCGATCTCATCGTGCTGTGCCTTGATGATGTTGCTCGCCAGCCGCTTCAGCTCCGGATCCTTTCCGTATTTCAATTCGACCTGCGCCATTTCGATCGCGCCCTGATGATGCGGAATCATGTGAGCGACAAAGTCCTTATCGGCGTCGCCGGTGTAGTCGGCGCTCATGTCCTGCATCATTTTGTCGTCGGCGGCTTTGAAGGCTTGCGTCGACTTGCCGCCGGCTGAACCGGACATATCCATGCCGGGCATGGACGCCGGTTGCTGGGCATGGACGGGCGCGGCCGCAACGGCAAACGCAAAGCCGCCTAACAGGCAGAGAGCACGAAAGGCGCGAAGGTTTTTCATAGTAGATTTCCGTTGGGGAAAAGTTGTCCCGATCGACACCGCTACCGGAAAGCGGAAGTGGGCGCGTGTGCTCCCACCGCCTTCCCGGCGGCTATCCGGCGGCTATCCGGCGTCGATCTGGTCCGGCGATCGAGCGATTGGGCGATCAGCCTATCAGGCTTTCAGTGACGGATGAAATCCCGCCGCCTCGATGGCCTCGATGAATTGCTCGGGCGCCAGCGTCGACGTGACCTTGACGATTTTAACGGGCACATCGACTTCGAGCCTGGCAGCCGGGTCGAGACTCGTGACAGCACGCGTGATGGCGTTGGCGCATCCGCCGCACGACATGTCCGGGATGTTGAATTCCATGTCCTACCTCCAATGAGAAGTCATGGCTCGAGCGTGGACCTTCCCACGGCGGTAAGGTCAAGCCTCTTTTTTTGTGACTGGCTGAAGGCAAATCACCGCACCAAAAACGTGCGCGCGCGACGTCGTCCCTGCCTTACGATTTTCCAGAACCGCATGCTAGACTCCGTTTCCATGTCTTGCTGGCGCAAATTCTTCATCGTGTTGCTGCTCGTGCTGTGCCTCCCGGTTCAGTCGTTCGCGGCCGTCTCCATGAAATGCGAGTCCTCGCATTCCGTGGGCGAAGGGATGTCGGCGCGCCACGAGCATGGGGGTCCAATGACCCAGCATCACGATCATGCCGGGATGATGGCCGATCAGGCCGACAATATCGCCGGTACTCATCTTCAGCATCACGACGGCGGGGGCAGCGAGCATCACGCGCATGCGTGCTCCGCCTGCGCGTCCTGCTGTTTCGGCGGCGCGTTGCCCATCACGCCGGTCGTGTCCCTGTCCGCTAACGCGGTTCATTTTGCTGTTCCCCTGCCTCCCGCCGTGCGTGTCGTGTCGTTTCTGACTGACGGCGTCGAACGGCCTCCCCGAATCCCTCTCGTCTAGATCTTTCGCAGCCCTGTGCTGCGGTGTTCCATTTTGTCTCGATGGCGGCCGTGTGTCGTCCGTCGGGGCGGACTACGACGAGACTATCCATGCGAATGTTCATTGCGGCGCTGCTCGGCGCGCCGGCATGTCTGCCGGCACTCGCGTTCGCCGCGCCCCTATTTCCCGACCCGGCGAATGCCGCGGCATCCGTGCCTGCGCTCGAGGTGCCATCTGCATTGGCCGGCTATCGGCCGCACCGCGACCAGCCGTCACCAGGTTGGCAGGCGCTCAATCGCGCGGTGACCGATCCAGCCGATGGCGCTGGGAAGCGCCACGGTTCGATGCACATGGGCGTCACAGATGCCGAAGGCGACGGCCACGGTGCTCACCACGCGGAGGCAGCAAAATGAGGCCGCGCCTGCTTCCTTCCGCCGGCGCTGTTTCCATCGCCATTGCCGTGTCATGGCTCGCCGGCTGCACGACGTTTTCAAAGGACGGCGGGTTCGACACCGTGTCGACGGTGGCCTCCGCGCGGATCGGCAAAGACGCCGTGTTGATAAAAACGGATGACGACCGAAACACCGTAGCAAGTCGCACGCAAGCGTTGCTCGCCACACCGCTCAGCATGGACGACGCGCTCCAGATCGCGCTCCTGAACAACCGTGGCCTGCAGGCGTCGTACGGCGAACTCGGCATTGCCGAAGCGGACCTCGTTCAGGCAGGACGCCTGCCGAATCCCGGCTTTTCGTTCAGCCGCACGCACGGTGGCGATGACCTGAGTATCAGCCGCACTTTCACGCTCGGCATGCTGAGGGTACTGACCATGCCGCTGGTGACGCGCATCGAGAGCCGCCGTTTCGAGCAGACTCGCCTGCTCACCGCGGACGCCATGCTCAAAGTCGCAGCCGACGCCCGGCGCGCCTATATCCTCGCAGTCGCCGCAGGGCAATCGGCGATGTACGCGGAGCAGGTGAAGGACGCGGCCGAGGCCGGCGCCGAACTCGCGTCGCGCATGCAGCAGGCCGGCCATTTCAGCAAGCTCGATTACGCGCGCGAGCAGGCCTTTTACGCGGAAGCGATGGCGCAGGTAGGAAGAGCGCGACAGCAGTCAGTGTCCGCGCGAGAAAAGCTCACTCGCGCGATGGGACTCTGGGGTTCCCAGGCACAGTACACGCTGCCTGAGCGCCTGCCCGATCTGCCTGCCACGCGCCCCGAGTTGCACGATCTGGAAACCTTCGCGATGCAGAACCGGCTCGACATTCAGGCCGCGAAGCTGCAAACGCAAAGTGTCGCCAGCGCACTCGGCTTGAGCAAAGCGACGCGTTTCATCAACGTGCTGGATGTCGGCTATCAGAACAATTTCACGACTTCAGACGGCCGCCAGCAGGGCTATGAGATCAGCGTCGAGATCCCGCTGTTCGACTGGGGCAGCGCCAAAGTGGCGCGAGCCGAAGCGATCTATCTGCAGTCGGCGAATCGTGTTGCCGAGACCGCGATCAACGCGCGCTCCGAAGTGCGCGAATCGTATTCGGCCTATGTGTCCGGCTACGACCTCGCGAAGCACTATCGCGACGAAGTCGTGCCGGTCCGCAAAACCATCTCCGATGAATTGCTGCTTCGCTACAACGGCATGCTGGTCAGCGTGTTCGAACTGCTCGCCGATTCGCGCGAGCAGATCGGCGCGGTGAATAGCGCAATCGATGCGCTGAAGGACTTCTGGCTCGCGCAAACCGATTTGCAACAGGCGCTCGGCGGCCGTCTGCCAGTTGCCACGAGCGCGACGCCGCTCGCCTCCACGACGCAGCCGGCGTCGTCCACTGAATTGGAAGGTCAATGACATGGTGTCACGTCGACATTTTATCGGCGGCTCGGGAGCCGCTTTGTTAGGCGCCGCGCTGGTCAGCAAGGCTGGCGCCGCGTCGCTGCCCGAAGCGCCCAGCATGGCCTCGGCCGCGATGCAGGCACCGCGCGCGCCGTCGAATGGCCGGCCGTACACGCCGGTCGCCACACTCAACGGATGGTCGCTGCCGTGGCGCATGAGAAACGGCTGGAAGGAGTTTCACCTGATCGCCGAGCCGGTGGTGCGCGAACTGGCGCCGGGCATGAACGCGAACCTGTGGGGTTACAACGGCCAGGCGCCGGGGCCGACCATCGAGGCCGTTGAAGGCGACAAGGTGCGCATTTTCGTGACCAACCGGCTGCCGGAGCACACCACGGTCCACTGGCACGGCATGCTGCTGCCGTGCGGTATGGATGGCGTGGGCGGGCTCACGCAGCCGCACATTCCGCCAGGCAAGACCTTCGTCTATGAATTCGGTCTGGAGAGGCACGGCACCTTCATGTATCACCCGCACGCCGACGAGATGGTGCAGATGGCGATGGGCATGATGGGCCTGTTCATCGTTCATCCGAAAGATCCCGGCGCGATGCCGGTGGACCGCGACTTCGCGTTCATCATGTCCGCCTACGATATCGATCCGGGCAGCTTCACGCCGCGCGTGAACGAGATGACCGACTTCAATATGTGGACATGGAACGCGCGCGTGTTTCCGGGTATCGATTCGTTGCCGGTGCGCGCGGGCGATCGCGTGCGGATTCGCGTCGGCAATCTGACGATGACCAATCACCCGGTTCATCTGCACGGCTATCACTTCGAAGTGGTGGGCACGGACGGCGGCTGGATTCCGCCTTCCGCGCGCTGGCCCGAGGTGACGGCCGATGTCGCGGTAGGGCAGATGCGCGCCATC
Source organism: Paraburkholderia sp. RL17-381-BIF-C (assembly GCF_046026435.1). Lineage (NCBI taxonomy): Bacteria > Pseudomonadati > Pseudomonadota > Betaproteobacteria > Burkholderiales > Burkholderiaceae > Paraburkholderia > Paraburkholderia sp. RL17-381-BIF-C. The sequence goes on from NZ_JARESX010000066.1 coordinate 10,876, forward strand.
GAGTTCACGGCGAATCGTCCGGGCGACTGGGCGTTCCATTGCCACAAGTCGCATCACACGATGAACGCGATGGGGCACCAGGTTCCGAACATGATCGGCGTGCCGCAGAAAGACCTGGCCAAACGCATCAACCGGCTGGTGCCCGACTATATGGCGATGGGCAGCACAGGCGGCTCGATGGGCGCGATGGAGATGCCGCTGCCCGACAACACGCTGCCGATGATGACCGGCACCGGGCCATTCGGTGCGCTCGAAATGGGCGGCATGTTCACGGTCGTGAAAGTGCGCGAGGGGCTAGGGCGCGACGACTACCGCGATCCGGGCTGGTTCAGGCATCCCAAAGGAACCGTGGCGTACGAATACACCGGCGAATTGCCGGATGGTTGATGTCGTGCAGATTGTGATGAACTTAGGAGAGTGTGAGATGAAGAACGTATTGGTTTCGATGGCGATGGCTTGCATGGTGACGGTTCCCGTTTCGGCATATGCGGCGGATGAGGCGAGCCACGCGGCAGCGGCCGCGGATGGCGCTCAAGCGGGAGGCCAGGCGAAGGCCGGCATGTCGCATGGCGAGATCAGGAAAGTGGATGCGGTTGCCGGTAAGCTGACCATCAAACATGGTCCTTTGGAAAACCTCGGCATGGATGCGATGACCATGGTGTTCAAAGTGAAGGATTCGGCAATGCTCTCGCAGGTCAAGCCTGGCGACAGAATCGACTTCGTCGCTGAAGAGGTGGACGGGGCGCTGACGGTGGTGAAACTGGAGAAGCGATAAAACGCGAGGCGTGATCGGCCGTTTCGGAACGGTCCTACAGTTCGTGCGCTACCTGCCGTTGGCGCTCGAACGGTTCGCGCGTGTCGGCTACATTTGTCCGCCCTCATTGCGGCTCGCGCATCTGGCGGCGGCAATGGGCAAGCCGGTGTGGCTGCTCAACCGCTTTGCCGGCTGCTGGCGCTGGTTGCGCGATCGTGACGACAGCCCCTGGTATGCGAGCGTGCGGCTTTTCACGCAGACGCGACGAGGTGACTGGAACGGCGTGCTGGAGCGCGTTGCCGAAGCGTTGCGTCAGGCGAGCGCCTCATCTCGCGGGAAGTCTTACCGGGCGTTTGTGCGGTAGCTCACCAAGTCGAGCCGAACTTACTCGACCCGAAGTTTTGAGATGTTATGCTCGGGCGTCGTGACTTTCATCGTGCACAGACGCGGACGATTTCAAAGAATACCTAGATTCCATTAGGAGCCGGGCATGCTGAGAAAAGTGGTCGATCGGGCGAAAAAGATCCGGCGCAGCGAGGGGTTCAAGCATTCCGTGGCCACACCGCGTCGCATTTCACTTCATGCTACACAGCGTTTGAACAGGGGAATTTTTGCCATCGAAATTCAGGAGAACTCCGGTTTCTTCTCCGTAATGCAGATGGTCCTGTTTATCCTGATGTACTGCGACGAAAAATGTCTGACGCCGTCCATCAGTGCTCGAGGCGGTCTCTACGGCGACCCTGAAGGAAAGATCGACTGGTTCTCGGCCTTCTTTGATTCCATGCATGGCGAGGCTACGGCGTTGCTGACGCACAGGGTGAGAAAATCGACGGTTCGTGATCTGGTCCAGCTAGGATTTCGTCAGCGCTATGAGGCGCGGCTTCAACTCACGAGCGCCAGCGAGCTATTCTTCGCGCATTACCGGCCCGCCGGCCACATTCAGGACGAAGTCGACGCGATCTGCCAGCAACTCGAAATTGGCACGTCGACGCTCGGTGCGCATTTCAGAGGCACGGACAAAACGCTGGAAGCAATCCCGGTTTCATGGGGCGATTTCTGCCGCCACATAGAAACGACGCTCGCGGAAAACCCGCACCTGAGCAACGTTTTCATTTCAAGCGACGAACAGGCGTTTCTCGACTTCTTCGTTGCCTGGCCGTTTCGCAAGCCGGTCAAGGTGGCTCCCGCGAAATTGCTCGCGAGCGGAAATACGCCGGTGCATTTCAGCGGCTATCCTGGGCTCGACATCGGCCGCGAAGCGCTGGTCTCCAGTCTTCTGCTATCGCGTTGCGGGTATCTCGTGAAGACGCCTTCGTATCTGTCGGCGTGGTCCAGAATATTCAACCCGTCGCTGCCGGTGAAACTCGTGTCGCCGCCGCGGCCGGATGCATTCTGGTTTCCCGACAGCCGACTCTGGCTCGAACAGGTCGCGCAGGACAAAGCGGCCTGAACGCGGGCGCATTCTGCTGTCTCGAAGTCGTCACATGAGTAGGAAGAATGACGGGCATATAATCAAAAGCCCGCGAGACCTATCGTGACTGCAAAGAGGCTTCAGCATGTACATTGCCATGAACCGTTTCAAAGTGACGCCCGGATCCGAAACCGCTTTCGAGCATCTCTGGACCACGCGCGATACACACCTGAAAGAGGTGCCGGGTTTCGTGGAATTTCATCTGCTGAAGGGACCGCAGAAGGAAGATCACGTTCTGTATTCCAGCCATACCATCTGGAAGGACTACGCGTCTTTCGAGGCGTGGACGAAATCCGAGGCGTTTCGCGCCGCGCATCGCAATGCCGGTGGCGACAATCGTGTGCTCTATCTCGGGCATCCGGAGTTCGAAGGGTTCGAGGTCATTCAGACCGTCAAATGAACGCATGAGCGCGGCTATCGCGCTGGCGCCTGCGCACGCGAGCACGTGCGCAGCGTGCTTGCGGTATTCTTTTGCGAGTCACTCGCGCCGGCGCGTCACGCGCCGGGCAACTCACAGAGGAACGAACGCATGAAAGCCGTCAAAATCGGGTCGCCCGCCACTGTAGCCAATCTTCAGGTTGTCGATATTGCCGACCCCGGTCAACCCGGGGCGGGCCAGATTCGCGTGCGCATTCACGCGAACTCCCTGAACTTTCACGATTACGGCGTGGTGAGCGGCAATTTGCCGGCTGAAGCAGGGCGGATTCCGATGGCGGACGGCGCGGGTGTCGTCGAAGCAGTCGGCGCCGGCGTTTCGGAATTCAAGGCGGGCGATCATGTGGTGTCGTGCTTCTTCCCGTTCTGGGAAAACGGGCCGCCCGCCATTGCTGACTTCACGACCACGCCGGGCGACGGCGTGGACGGCTATGCACGCGAAACCGTTGTGCTGCCGAGCCACTACTTCACGCATGCGCCGCGCGGCTATAGCCATTCGGAGTCCGCCACGTTGACTACCGCCGGGCTGACCGCATGGCGCGCGCTCGTCGTGGACGGTCAGTTGAAGGCCGGCGACACGGTGCTCGTGCTCGGCACGGGCGGCGTGTCGATTTTCGCCTTGCAGATTGCCAAAGCGATGGGGGCTTCGGTGATTGCCACGTCTTCGTCGGATGAGAAGCTGGTTCGCCTGCGCGCGCTGGGTGCCGACCATACGATCAACTATCGCGACAATCAGGAATGGGGCAAGCAGGTCCGCTCGCTGACCGGCGGGCGAGGTGTCGATCACGTGATCGAAGTCGGCGGCCCGGGGACTTTGCCGCAGTCGATCACCGCTTGCCGGATCGGCGGTCATATTGCGCTGATCGGTGTGCTGACCGGACGGGCGGGGCCGGTGCCCACCGCGGCGTTGATGGCGAGGCAGCAGCGCCTGCAAGGCTTGATCGTCGGCAGCCGCCAGGATCAGCGCGATATGATCCGGGCGCTCGAAGCGACCGGCATCAAACCGGTGATCGATAGCACGTTCGCTCTGGAGAAGCTCGGCGACGCGTTCGCGCACGAGGCATCCGGGGCGCACTTCGGGAAGATTTGCGTGGCGGTTTGAGTGTTGCGCATGCGGCGTTGCGCGTGCGGCGTTGTGCGTGCGTTAGAGAAATCCGTGAGCGCGCATGCAGCCCCGCATGCAGACCCGCTTGCCGGCTCCGCTCGCTTTGATCGCGGCGCGACACGGTGGCGTGGTCGCATGCAGGCGCGTCTTAGCCGCGCCCGCCGAGGTCGGCGAAACTCACGCTGCGCGCTTCGCACGCGTCGGTAAAGACTGTGTCGTAGCTCGAGAAAAACACCGTGCGCGTTTGCGCGAGAGTCTTGAACAGGTCGACCAGTACGGCGCGTGCGGCGGCGTCGAGTCCGCCGACGGGTTCGTCCGCAAGCAGGACCCGGGTCTCGCCGAGCACGGCTGCGGTCAGGAAAATCTTCTTGCGCGTGCCGAACGACATCTGTTCGAAGCGTTTGTCGAGATGCGGCGTCAGACCGAAGCGGTCCGCAAGTTCCAAGGTTGCGCTGCTCACCGCGGTGTTTCTCGCCGCTGCCACGTTGCTGAAATACTCACGGCCGGTTTGATCCGGATAGGTCATGCAGTCTTCCGGCACGTAGGTGAGCACGGATTTCGCGGCAAGCGGCGCGGTGCGCAGCGAATGACCGCCGAGCCACACCTCGCCGGCGTCGGGCTCGATCATGCCTGCGAGGATGCCTATGAGTGTCGACTTGCCGCTGCCGGATTCATCGTTTAACGCTACGCATCCTGACGCAATGTCGTCATGCAGGCCCTGAAAGATGAGGCGCTCGCTGTAGCGCTTGCTGAGGTTTTCGAATCGAAGCATGGGTTGGAGCGTGTAATAGGGTGTCTTTTGCAGCTTGGCGTTGCGCAAGTGTAGCAGCGTGAGACATGGCCGCTGCCGCGTCGCGAGCCACGCCGCAAGGCCGCGCGTCAGTGCGTGGAGGACCGGAGATCTGGAAGAACTGGCGTCATGCCGTAAAGTTGCGCCCTGTCGGGCCGATAAAACAAGCGCTTCATTTTCTTCGCCAGCTTCCCGAATAACTCGACGAATTATCAACTGCAACTCATGCACACCGCTGCCAGCAATGTGGCTCCACTGTCGCGCGCCGAACTCGGACGTATCGTCACTGCCATCGTGATCGGCAATGGTTTCGTTGCTTACGACTTCACCGTCTATAGCTTTTCGGCCGTTGCGATCGGCAATCTGTTCTTCCCGTCGCACGATCCCGCGTCGTCGCTGTTGCTCTCCCTCGCCACCTTCGGCGCGGGCTTCGTCATGCGCCCGCTCGGCGCGATCATGATCGGCCACATTGCCGACAGCCGGGGCCGCAAAGCCGGCCTCACGGTATCACTCACCTTGATGACGCTCGGCACATGGCTGATCGCATGCCTGCCGGGTTACGCGTCGATCGGGCCGGCAGCGCCCGTGCTGATGGTGCTCGCGCGCCTGATGCAAGGGCTTGCGGCAGGCGGCGAGATCGGCCCGGCGTCGGCGTCGCTAATGGAGTCGGCCGGCTACCGGCACCGCTGCTTCATGGTGAGCTGGCGCGGCGCGAGCCAGGGCGCGGCCGCTTTCGCCGCCGCGCTGGTGGGGGCGAGCACCACGGCGCTGCTGTCGCCCGCCGCCATGCACGCATGGGGCTGGCGCATTCCGTTCGTGCTGGGCGGGCTGATCGGCCCGGTCGGCTGGTACCTGCGGCGCCGCATGCCGGCGGCCGCGCCGCAGCAGCGCACGCGGCTCAGCCCGCGGCGTCTGTTCGCGGAGCACACGCGCCCGCTCGTCTGCGGCCTGCTGATGATGGCGGCGCCTTCGGTGAGCATTTACGTCACCGTGTTCTACATGCCGGCCTATCTGGTCCGCACATTGCACAGGCCGCCGACTATCAGCCTTCTCACGGCCTGTCTGTCCGGTGTCGTGATTCTCGTGGTGACGCCGCTGATCGCACTCGCGGCCGACCGTTTTGCGAGCCGCAAGACGCTGCAATACGTATCGCTCGCGGCGTCGCTGGCAGTGGCCTGGCCCGCGTTCTGGGCGCTAACCCACGGCGCGGGCAACCTCGCGTCGCTCGTGATCATCACGGCTTACGTCGCGCTGGCGGTGAACAACGCCGGCGCCGCTTCGGTCCTGATGATGGAGGCGTTTCCCGCCCACCGGCGCGCGGCCGGACTGTCGGTGATTTACAGCTTCGGGGTGGTCCTGTTCGGCGGATTTTCGCCTTTCCTGGTGACGTGGCTCATCAACCGGACCGGTGATCCGATGGTGCCGGCGTGGTATCTGATGGGCGCTTCCGTGCTCACGCTCATCGCGTTGAAGGCCTTCCCGGAAAAGGCGGTGACGGATGCCTGCGCCGCCTGCGCCTCGCCGCCGCCTGCCTGAGCGCTAGGCCGGGTTGCGCAATTGCTGCAGGTCGAACGCGCGGGCGCGCAAGTCCTGCGGGCTCATGTCGAAGGCGCGTCGAAACGCGCGGGTGAAGTCGGAGGCGCTCTGAAAACCGAGTCCAAAAGCGATTTCCGCCACCTGGAGGTGCGGATAACGGACGAGTTCGTCTGCCGCCTCCCGCAGACGGCGATGGCGGATATACGCGCCAAGACCGCCCTCGTGCTCGAACCAGCGATAGATCGTCGCCCGTTTCAATTGCAGTGCCTGGACCACACTGGTCGGTGTGAGGTCGCCCTGATGCAGATTGACCTCGATATAACGGCGTATCCGGCCCATTACCGCAGCTTGCAGCGCGGCGCGGCCCGTGCCGCTCAAGTGCGCGTCCTTGCGAAACGCGGCCACCAGTAACCGCGCGCCTGCGTGCAGCGCGCCGATGGCGCCGGCCGCATCGAGCCTTGGAATGTCGCGGGCGAGCGCCGCCATGTGATCGAACACGACACCGGTGAGCGGCGAGCCTTGCTGAACGATACGGCCATGGATAGCCGCGCCGTCGCGCAATTGCTCATCCACTAGCGCGGCCGGTACGAACACGCTCAGCACCCGGCATTCCGGGCGTTCCACGCGAAACGGCTGGTTCAGGTCGAACGCGACGATGCCCCGCACCGAACCCGGCGCGCTGCGCTTTTTGTGCATGCCGGTCACATGGCCGACTTCCCCTTCCAGAAAGAGGTGAAACACGTAATCGCGCCGCGAGTCGGTGGACACGCGGGCCACCGAGCGCTCCAGCAGCATCGAATCGGTGCTGCAGTCCGTGAACACCATGCCGCCGGTTGCGTATAAATCGATTTCACCGCGAAATCCCCCTGCAACCTGGGCCTTCGAGGGCGGCGCGTCGACCACATGACCCACACGCTGGCGCCACGCCAGAAACTGTTCGTCGGGCGCCAATCCGCGCGTGCTGAAACGGCTCGTCGAAATGACCGAGCGCGAGTGGGCGGCGGCGGCCGCGGCCAGATGTTGCGGCAGTGAGCGCTGATTCATGAATCGGTTGCTGGGAGCGAGGCGTGCGGTTTCGGCGAGCAGGCGCAATGCATGGAGATACGGTTCGCCGCCGCCCGAAATTGAGACGGATGGTCAAGCCTAACAAAAAACCTGCATTAATGTTACGTGATTAGATGCGGAACGTTTTCGCAGACGGCGCGGCACGCAGTGATTCACCGCCTCCGTTGCTGGAATCGCATCCGCACGAAGAGAGAGCGCCGATCCGCTATCCGCGAAGCGCGGCGCGAAGGTCACGCTTTGCCAGCAGGCAATTCACGGGATATCGACGATGAGCGGCACGAACAGGCAACCGACCGCGCGGCGTCCGGCCAGTCTGGTGGACAGCCAACTGCAACATCTCGAGAACGTGATGCAGTATGTGACGCGTGGGGACGCGTCCAGCGGGCTGCATTCGCTCGACCATGAGTATTGGGAAAATCGCATCCGCGCGCTGGAAGACACTTACGAGCTGATCGCCGCCCAGCGGCAACGCGTGGCGAAACTGCTCGAAAGACTCTCGCGTGATGCGCGGATTGCGCTAAAGCCGCGCACGGCCGCTTGAGCCCAGGCCAAGAACAAGAAGCACGCAGACCGGGGTTGCGCAGAGGAGGACCAGATCGATGCATTTGAGCGTCGGCAATAAAAATCGAAGAACTTGAGAGAAAGCGGCGAGGGTGCGAACGGGCCTGTAAAGGCCCGTTTGCACATCCGCCGAGCTTTACCTGGGTTGACCATCTGCGGCGCGGCTCCGCGCGGCCAGGTCGACCGTATCGCTCGTGAGCCGGTGAACGCGTTTCGCCATGCGAGCTAAGCGTTCCACGTGTTCTGAACCAATCCCTCGCGAACAACACCCTTTTTCAACACCCCCGCTGGTCTCACTTGCTCGCCCAACCTATTCAGTTGCAGCGGAGGGCGGTCCATTCTGCACACCAGCGTTTAATCGCGAATCGAAGCGCGACGATGCGGTCAGACAACGCGAGCTATCGTCGCTTACTCCGGATACCCCTGAAAAAAGGGCGCTACTGTAATTCTGACCGCTTTTAATTAGGGAGCGGTTAATTGTAGGTATGCAGAATACGCAACGAATTTAGCGCTGATAAACTGTGCGCCGGAGCAGCATGCGCCAGCATCGCGCGCGGTGACCGTTCCCCACAATCCGGCGGCTCGAATCGCCGGATAGACGGTAGAACTAGGCTTTTTCCGCGATTTGGAAGAAACGGCGGCACCGCATACTTGAGCGTATGCATGCTGTTAAAAGGGACGTATGGTTGGGTGTCCTTTCCTCTGATCACGCACGGTATCGTCCTTAGTCGATTCCCCTCCGCCAACCTCTGCCCATCTGACTTTGACAAGTATCGGGGCTCGTTTTGGGCCCGTTTTTGGAAGTGACTCATGAAGCCGGGAAAGAACTCGCTTGGTAAAAGACGTACACGCACGATCGCCATTTCGGTGTCCGCTGCACTCATTGCGGGGTTGCTCGCATTCGGCGTGTGGCGTTACCAGCAGCGCGCGGCGCAAGTCGCGCCGGCGCTGACCGGTGTCGCAAACCAGATGCGCCATGATGCTTCGGCATGGACGCGCGAAGAGAAAGACGCCTCGCAAATGCTGCGCGACATTCGCGACGCCAAAGTTGCCGCGGTCGGCGTGAGTCCGAACGCGATTCTGATCTCGAAGCGCGACGGCACGAAATACTTCGTCACCGACCACAACGCGACCTTCTCACACGCGCTTCTGCTCGGCGAACCCAAGTCCGACGAGGCCGCCACCTATCAGCTCGTCTGGCTTCCCGACGCGGATATTCTCTCCGCCGGCTCACGCTGGGCACAACTTTTCGATCAGACTCGCGACGTCATCAGCTTGCTGCTTCCGCTGTTGTTGATCGGCGGTATGGCGTGGTTCATGCGGCGCGAAATGCGCGGTGGCGCGAGGCTGCTCGACACGGCGCCGGCGCTGCGTTTCGACGACGTGATCGGCGCGGCCGAAGCGAAGACTGCACTCGCGGACATTCGCAGCTATCTGTCTGATCCGAAGCAGTTCACGTCGATGGGCGTGCGCGCGCCGTGCGGCATTCTGATGGTGGGCGGACCGGGCGTCGGCAAGACGCGGCTTGCTCAGGCGCTGGCGGGCGAGTGCGGCGCGAACTTCATCTCGATCACCGGCAGCTATTTCAGTGCGAAGTACTACGGCGTCGGCATCCAGAAGGTCAAGCATCTGTTCGAACTGGCGCGCAAGAATGCGCCCACGGTGATCTTCATCGACGAAGCGGACGGCCTCGCCAAACGCACGGATACGGGCAGCGGTCCTGTCGAAGCCGAGAGCAACCGCATCATCAATCAGTTGCTCGCGGAGATGGATGGTTTCGCTTCGAACGAAGGGGTGATCATCGTCGCGGCGACCAATCACCCCGACAATCTGGACGAGGCGTTGCGCCGGCCGGGCCGCTTCGATCGCACCGTGCAGGTCCGTTTGCCCGATCGCGAAGATCGCGCGAAGATTTTCCGCTTCTACGCGCAGAAACTGAAATCGAAATCCGCCGACATCGACTATGACCAGTTGGCGCGCCTGACTACCGGCCTGTCTCCGGCAACGGTCGCGATGGTGGTCAATCAGGCGGGGCTCGTCGCGCGCAAATGCGGCGACACCGAAATTGCCTCGAAGCATTTCATGGAGGCGATCAAGATTGCGCGCATCGGCGACGTGAGCGGCGCCGAGCGCGCACTGAGCGAAGACGAGCGCACGCGTATAGCCGTGCACGAAGCAGGGCACGGTCTCGTCGCCGCGCTGCTGGGTACGGGCGTGCTCGAGGAAGTCACGATTCTGCCGCGCGGTGGCGCGTTGGGTGTCGCGCTCATTACCAAAGCGCAGGACAAGCACCTGTATCGCGAGACCGAGATCCGCAATGAAATCCAGGTCTTGCTCGGTGGCCGCAATGCTGAAATTCTCACGTTCTCCGAAGCATCGAGCGGCGCCGCCTCGGATCTGCAGGAAGCGTCGCGCATCAGCCTGGATATGGTGTCGAAATTCGGCTTCAACAGCGACGGCGATCTGTTCAGTCTGGCGGCACTGCCGTCACAATATGCAGGCTTGCAGATGAAGAGTGCGATCGAACACGCGAACGTGCTGCTCAAGGAATTGAATGAACTGTGCTTCGGGCTGTTGCATGCCTACGAGCCAGTGCTGCGCGCCATTGCGGACGAACTGCTCGAGCAGGAGACCGTTCCCGGAGAAACCGTGTACCGGTTGATCAGGGAACACAAAAACACGCTGAAGATCGTTCACGAACCGGAGGCTGCGTGAACGGTTGACTCGCTGAGCAGCGCGTGACTCATACGGGCGGCGCCATCAATTGGCTCCGCCCGTTGTCGTTTACCGGCCTGCGCTACGCAAAATCCGACGGACCCGGCGGCGGCACGCCTGGAGGCGTATCGGTGTCACCCAACGCTGCGTCCTCGGCTTCCTCGGCAGGCGGAAGTACCTCGCCTTTTTTCGGCAGCGGTTGATCGAGACCCGGTTCGACCGGTGTGGGAATTGCGTCGCCGATCGGTTTGGACACCTCGGTGGGCGGGCCGCCCGGGTCTTCTTCGGCGTGGCGCTCGGGCTCGTGCTCGTTCGGGGAATTAGCCATGATTGCCGCAAGGGCTCTCCGGTTGGTAAGTACCCACCATGTGCAGCAATACGCGTACCACGGCCAGTTTGAGGGGAGCGAGCCGCTTGCTATCGGCACCCTCACAACCTTGGCCGGCCGGCGAAACGCAAGGCATGGCGGCCTCAGGCCGCATCCGACGCGGCGCGGTCATCCGTCAAGGAACGCTCGACTCGCTCATGACGGGACGGCAGCGCAGGCTGCGTGTGTGACGACGCTGGCGCGCGCGGTGTCTTCAAACGCAGGATCGGTTCTTCGATCAGCCGCCAGGACAGAACGGCCATGGCGAGCGAGATTGCAAACGACCCTGCGATGCCTGCGACATGCGCCCACAAGGGCACCGTGCCGCCGAAGAGCGCTTCGGCGTGATGGTTGCGAGTCAGGTCGGGGATCAGGTTGTGATAGAGGTAGAAGCCGTAGCTGATTCTCCCGAAGCTCACCAGCCAGTTCGCTTCGAGCAGGCCGATAACGACCGCATTGCGGCAGCACGCAATCGAACACACCAGCGCCACGATGCACAGGCCGTACGCGGCGCTGATCAGGGTGAACAGCACGGGGTTGCCCACCTCGCTCCACGTCGGCTCGGTCGCGCAGAAAGCCACTAGCCCCAAGCTCAATGCGAAGAGCGTCGCGCCGTGCCCGAGCCATGCCCGCAGCCGGCTCTCCTTTCGCGCGATCATCAGGCCGCCGATTCCACCCAAGGCCAGCAGCCAGAAGTTCGTGAGCGGGTGCGTATAGATGGTGATGTCCTGCCAATGCGCCGCGCGCATCGCCATGAGCGAAACAAGCCCGGTCGCAACGATCACGAGGCACGCCGTGAGATGCCGTCTAACGGCGAGCAGCAGCAATAGCGGTGCGAACACGAGATAAAACTGCTCCTCGATCGCGAGGCTCCACAAATGCGAGTAGCGTCCCGGCCAATAGTGCAGCACGGAGCCGATCCAGATGTTCGACAGATAAGCGAGATGAAACGGCATGCCGCTCGCCAGTTCGGGACTCGCCATGCCGAACGCCATCAGGGCGCACATTACCAGCAGCATCAGGTAGTAAATCGGAAAAATGCGCAGGGTCCGGCGAAATAGAAAGCGCTTCAATTCAGCGCCGAATCGACTAACGCCGGTTTCAATGCGCGTGCGTTGCGCGGACAGAATGCCGATGATCAGAAATCCGCTCAGCGCGAAAAAGATCCATACGCCGAGATGGCCGATTTCGCCGATATCGCCGAACAGTCGGTGTTGAAAAAAGACCATCAGGACCGCGATCGCACGCAGTCCGTCGAAGCCGGCAATTCTAGTGTTCATGTGGTCGTCTTCCAGTGCGAAGGTGGCGCGCGTGGCGCGGCCGTTCTGGGCGGTAATGGAAGGACCGGAGCGCTCCACCGACGCTAAGGTCGGCCGTGGCGAAGAGAAGGCGTCGCAATGACGCGCAACGCGCCTGCCGATCGCGGATCGGCTGAGCGCGTGTCCGGTCCACATGAGTGGCCGCCGTCGAATGGTGGCATCGCTCAAAGCGCGCGATGTCCGACGGGCGTGCATGAAACCATCCTACGATGAAAAAAAGCGAAAAAAATCGCGCATCGCATTCAGCGATTTATTTTCTGCTTCCATTACCGATCGCATTCGCGCCCAGCGATTTAAAACCGCAAATCTTGCCGCAAACCGAATACTTGACGACTCAGTATTACCGCATGCCGACAGCTGAATTTCAGATTGCCGCTATGCGATTCGAAATTAAAGGCGTCTTGTCAGCGCGCGCCGATCTACTCTGCGGCGCCGGCAGGAACGTTTTATTGTCATGGTGTTCCTACGAAAAACGGCGTACCGCCTGCGTGCGCCCATCTTGCGAGAACCTGAATGGAAACCCGTCGCGGCCACTCCGGAGGAAGCCCTCCCGGGGGACGTTCGATCGAAGTGGATTTCTTCCGCGGCGTCGTGCTGATCGTCATCGTGCTGGACCACATTCCCGGCAGCACACTTTCTCATCTGATGCTGCACGCTTATGCGCTGTGCGATTCGGCGGAAGTGTTCGTGTTTCTCGGCGGCTATGCGTCGGCGGCAGCTTATACGGCCGTGCTCGCGGGCCGCGGCGAGAGCGCGGCGAAGATGCGCTTTGTGCGGCGCTGCTGGGAAATCTACCGCGCCTATCTGTTGACGGCTGTGCTGACGCTGCTGTCCGGTGCCGTACTCGCGACGCTGAACCTGAACCGTCCCATGGTCGACCTCACCGGCTGGGCGCCTTTCGCGCTCCAGCCGCTGCGCGAGGCGCTCGATATCATGCTGCTGCGGCGCCAGCCTTATCTGTCGAGCGTGCTGCCCATGTATGTGATCTTTGCGATATGTGTGCCGTTCGCGGTGCCGCTGGCCCGCCGTTCGTCGCTCATGGCGCTGGGCTTGAGCGTGGCGATCTGGGCGCTCGCGCGGCCGCTGGCCGCGTTATTCAGCATTGACGACGTGGCCGACTGGGCTTTTAATCCGTTTGCGTGGCAACTGATGTTCGTGCTCGGGATTCTTTGCCGGGTGCAGCCCGTCAGCGAGCGCTTTCATGCGACCCGCACCGCCCGTTGGTGCACGCGGGGCGCGGTGTTGGCGGCGCTGACATTCGCTATCGTCAAACTCTTCGTGCTGACGCAACCTTTGCCCGGCACGTTTAAACAGAATCTTTCTCCCGATCGCGTGATCAACTTTATCGTTATTGCCTGGCTCGCCGCGCAGTTCGTGCGCATGGGCAGCATCGCGTGGCTCGCCCGGCGGCTGCCCGCCGTGGTCACGGTCGGCCGCACGGGGCTGGTGTGTTTCGTTGCGGGCACACTGGTGTCCCTGATCGTCGATACGGCCACGCCGCATACATTCCATGGCTTTCGCGGCGTGCTGATCGGATTGGGCGGCGATCTCGTCGCCATCGGCGCCGTGCTGATGATCGCGCGCGGCTGGAGCGGCTGGAAAGGGCAGCAGGCTCGCGCGGCCGCCAACGGCGCGGGTTGCGGATGAGGTCGCGCTGGGCCTCCGTGCGTGTCACGCGCGATTGGCGCGCGGCGATTCAGATTGTCGGCGCGCTGCTGTGGCTCGCCGCTCACGAGGCGTGTGCCGCGCCGAAGGAAGCGCCGCTCGCCATGCGCTGCGCGGAATTCGCGGGCGCGGTTCTGCCGCCCGAACTCATTGCGTTGCCGAGCGCCGGTGTGCAGATCGAAAGCGCGGCGATGGTCAGCGCCACCGCGCCGGGCAATCAGCAGGGCGGCGAGTATTGTCGTATCACCGGCCGTATCAAGGGCGTCAAAGCCACCACCCCCGACATCCGTTTCGATCTGAATCTTCCGCGCCGCTGGAATGGCCGCGCGCTGCAGATCGGCGGCGGCGGTTATAACGGCGTCGTGGTGAGCGGCACCGGCGTGATGCCGTTTTCGCCGAACCGCGCGCCGCTCGCGCAAGGCTACGCAACCTTCGGCGACGACTCCGGACATGTGGGCGATTCGTCGGTTGCGGTGTTCGGCCTCGTCGATGAGGCCGTTACGAACTTCGGCTTTGCGCATCTGAAGAAGACGCACGATGCCGCGCTTGCGCTGATTGCACGCGCCTATGGCCGGCCGCCGCAACGGATGTATTTCGCCGGCGGCTCGACCGGCGGCCGCGAAGGCTACACCGTGATGCAGCGCTTTCCCGACGATTACGACGGCGTGATCGCCAATTCGCCCGCGCTCAATTTTTCCGGCGTGCGTCTGCTCGGCGTGAAACTCGGCCAGGCGGAATACAGCACGCCGGGCGGCTTCATTCCGCCGTTGCTGCTCGAACACGTCTATCAACGCTCGCTCGCCGCGTGTGACGCACTCGACGGCGCGGCGGACGGGATTGTCAGCGACGTTGCCGCATGCCGGGAGCGCGAAGCGCAAATCATCGACTCGCTGCGCTGCGCCGGGCGTGCGCCGTCGCACGATGACTGCCTCACCGACACGCAACTTTCCACCTTGCTCGTCATGCGCGACGGGCTGTCGTTGCCCTACCGTCTGGCTTGGGACGTGAACGGCTATAGCGGCTACAACATTTTTCAGGGCACGCATCTGAGCGGACTGCTCGGCCTTGCGCATCAGGCGGAGCGCTTGCCGGTGCCGACATTCTTTGCCAACGGCTACCTGTTCGCGCAGGGCGACGGCTATATCCGCTATTTCGTCGCGCGCGATGCCGGCTTCGACTCGCTCAGGTTCGACCCGCTACATCCTGGCAAATACCGCGCGCAACTGGTCGCGTTGTCGCAGACGATCGGCGCGATGAATCCCGACCTCTCGCGCTATATTGCTCGCGGCGGCAAGCTCATCACGCTGCAAGGCCTCGCCGACGAAGTCATCAGCCCGAATCAGACCATTCGCTACTACGACACCCTGGTCGATCGTTTCGGCATCGACCAGGTCAACAATTTCATGCGCTTGTACATGGTGCCGGGATTCCAGCACGGCAGCGGCGTATTCATTCCTTCCGTCGATCTGCTGGGCGCGCTCGATAACTGGGTGACGCGCGGGGCATCACCTGAAACGCTGACGGCAACCGATATCGCGGCGGCGACCAATGGACGCTCACGTCCGCTGTGCCGCTATCCGCTGTTTCCGCGTTATGTCGGCAAGGGCAATGTGAATCTGGCCAGCAGCTTTATATGTGCCGAGCCGTGAGCGGACGTCTTGCAAAAAGCGCTGCGGAAATTGAAAGGCCGGGGTGCATGCGCAGCGAGCCCGCTGCATGAGCGTGTGATTCCGCTTTCGCAAAGAGAAGGGCGGCGGCGCCTCGCATCGGCGCTGCCGCCCCACATCGAACTCAGCAACTCAAAGCATACACGGCCCGTATCGTATTACTGGCCGTTTTGCATCGTGCCGCCCGCCCCATTGTTCATGCCATTGCCGGTACCGCTCCGGGTGCCGTTGCTCATACCGTTGTTCATGCCTTTGTTCATGCCGCTATTGGAACGGTTCATCGACGGGCTATTCGGTGATGCGCCAGTACCCGTGCCCACGCCGCCGCCGGTGCCCGTCACGCCAGGCGTGCCGTAGCCCGAATCGCTCGGGCTCTTCATCGATCCATTGCCGACACCGGGCGTTGCGGTCCCGCCCGCGCCACCCGTAGTGCCGCCGCCGGCACCTACGCCGGTGCCTCCACCGCCCGTACCGCCGGCTCCGCCCGCCTGTGCGTAAGCTCCGCCAGACAATGCCATTACGAGCGCCGAAGCAAAAACCATCTTGGTAACGTGTTTCATGTTGACCTCCATAAAGTCAGTTTGATGTCACGCAAGCGCTTGTCGCTCACATGCATGGACTGCCGCAAGCGGTGTGCCTCGCTTGAGGAGGCTCGCATTAACGCGAACGACACGGCAGCATGCAGAAATTCGAGCATGGGCCGTTCCCGGATCGATGCCGCGAATGATGAAAAGGTAGGTATCCAAAGCAATGGGAATAGTTACCTTGAATCGCGCGGCGAGGGCGCTGCGTCCAGTAAAAGCGGCCGATGCTTGCGCCTTCGGCGGAGGTTGGCGGCGAACGCCAATCGCAGGATTGTGAAGGCAGATGACGCGTGTTAGAGTCCGAGGCGCCTGATCGGCAGCACCACAACCACCAGTAAAAACGCGGGCCGGCACATCACGCTGTCCGCGCAAAAACGATTAAGGACGCCGTATGGAAACGCCAGGCGCAACGCCTCTCGTCCCGCCAGGTCAGGACGACGTGCAGAACATGCTGCGCGACAACGGTGCCGGCATCGTCGCGGCTACCGTCTCGCCTGTCTCCAGCGAGCGGCCGGCGCTGCGTCTGCTGCTGGTGGACGACAGCGTGGACGCCGCCACGGCGATGTCGATGCTGTTCGAGGCGGACGGCTACGACGTGCGGGTCGCGCACGAGGCCAATCATGCGCTCGAGCTTGCGGCGCAGTTCGAACCCGAGATCGTGCTGCTCGATCTCGGCCTGCCCGGCATGGACGGGCTTCAGCTCGCCGAGGAGATGCGCAAGCGCGCGTCCACCGCCAATGCCCTGTTGATCGCGGTGACGGGCTATGGGCAGGCGGCCGACCGCCAACGTTCGCGTGAGGCGGGCTTCGACCACCATCTGGTGAAGCCGGTGTCGTGCGAAGAAATTCAGCATGTGATTACCGGCCGCTTCCCCGGCGGACAGCGCTAGACGCGCATCTTTCCCCGTTTCGACCCTACGTATTTCCGGTGCGGCGCTGCAGTGCGCTGCACGCTTTCGCACTTTCCATTACATTGCGGGTGCGGTGGCGCTTTAACACCGCTCCCTCTAATTAAACAACGGTGTCTGCCATCGTCGATTCCATGCAGCCAATCGTCTCGGTCACGAACCTGTCGAAAACCTATGCGACCGGTTTTCATGCGCTTAAAAACATCAATCTCGCGATCAACCGTGGGGAAATCTTCGCTTTGCTCGGCCCGAACGGTGCCGGCAAAACAACCCTGATCAGCATCATCTGCGGGATCGTCAACGCGAGCGTTGGCAGCGTGACGGTGGACGGCCGCGATATCGCGACCGACTATCGCGGTGCGCGCTCGCTGATCGGCCTCGTGCCGCAGGAGCTGACCACCGACTCCTTCGAAACCGTCTGGGCGACCGTCTCGTTCAGCCGTGGACTGTTCGGCAAGCCGAAAAACCCGGCGTACATCGAAAAGGTGTTGCGCGACCTGTCGTTGTGGGAAAAGCGCGATAGCAAGATCATCACGCTCTCGGGCGGCATGAAACGCCGGGTGTTGATCGCGAAGGCGCTTTCGCACGAGCCGCGCGTGCTGTTCCTCGACGAACCGACTGCCGGCGTGGACGTGGAGTTGCGCCGCGACATGTGGAAGCTGGTGCGCTCGCTCGCGGCGAGCGGCGTGACGATCATTCTGACCACCCACTATATCGACGAGGCCGAGGAAATGGCCGACCGCATTGGCGTGATCAGCGGCGGCGAAATCATGCTGGTCGAAGAGAAAACGGAGTTGATGCGCAAGCTCGGCAAAAAGCAGTTGACGCTGCAACTGGAGAGCCCGCTCGCGCAAGTGCCGGACTCGCTCGCCGGCTATGGGCTTGACGTCGCGAAGGGCGGCAACGAGCTGATCTACACGTATGAGGGCGAGGGCGGGCGCACCGACATCATCGCGCTGCTCAAGGCGCTCGACGACGCCGGCATTCGCTTCAAGGACCTGCACACCACGCAAAGTTCGCTCGAAGACATTTTCGTCAGTCTGCTCCGAGGTGACCAATGAATCTCTACGCCATTCGCGCGATCTACAAGTTCGAGATGGCGCGCACCTGGCGCACGCTGATGCAGAGCATCATCGCGCCGGTGATTTCGACTTCGCTTTACTTTGTCGTGTTCGGCGCGGCGATCGGCTCGCGCATCAAGGAAGTGGACGGGATCAGTTACGGCGCGTTCATCGTGCCGGGTTTGATCATGCTGTCGCTGCTGTCGCAAAGCATTTCGAATGCGTCGTTCGGAATTTACTTTCCGCGCTTTACCGGCACGATCTACGAATTGTTGTCGGCGCCGGTGTCGTATCTGGAAATCGTGGTGAGCTACGTGGGTGCCGCGGCCACCAAATCGATTCTGCTCGGGCTGATCATTCTCGCTACCGCGGGATTGTTCGTGCCATTGCAGGTGCAGCATCCGTTCTGGATGATCCTGTTTCTCGTGCTTACGGCGGTCACGTTCAGCCTGCTCGGTTTTATCATCGGCATCTGGGCGGATAGCTTCGAGAAGCTGCAACTCGTGCCGCTCCTGATCATCACGCCGCTCACTTTTCTCGGCGGGAGCTTCTACGCGGTCAATATGCTGCCGCCGTTCTGGAAGGTCGTGACGCTGTTCAATCCGATCGTCTATCTGGTGAGCGGATTCCGCTGGAGCTTCTATGGTCTCGCCGACGTGAATGTCGAAGTGAGTCTCGCCATGACCGCGTTGTTTCTGGCGGTGTTTCTGCTGATCGTTGCGTGGATCTTCAAGACGGGATATCGGCTCAAAAGCTAGCAGGGCGCACGCGAGCCGGCACCCCTGCATGCCGGCCACTGCGCGCTTTCCTGCCTGACTTCTACGTCACATAACCCTGCGCGACATTGATCAACTGCACGCGGTTGCGCACGTTGAACAACTGCCGCAGACGGCGCAGGTGGTAATCGACGTTATGCGGCGACAGCCCGAGGAAATAGGCGATCTCCTTGTCCCGCTGACCCTGCACGACCGCCCGCAGCACCGCATGCTGCAATTCGCTCAGCGTGACGCGCTGCTGCTGCGCGGGCGCGATGCCGATCACACTTTTCGCGTGCGTCCAGATGAATTCGTGGATCGTGTGCGCGAACATCAACGTTTCGGCCACGATCGATTCGGTCATCCAGCGCGGATTGCCGATCTCCGAGTTGAAGCACAAGCTAGCGCTCAGCTCCGGCTCGGGCAGCGGCATTTGCGTGAGGATCCCGCTTTTGCGCCCGGTCGCCTCAAGCAGGTCGATCAGGCCGCCGAGCCGTTCGCTGCGCATTTGCGCACGCGGCAGATCGGCGCGCATGTCCGCCGTATTCCAGAGAAACGGCAGGCCGGTCGGCGAGGCGAGCGCGACGCGCGGGTCGAGTTCGAAATAACGCTCGCGGAAGTAGCGCGTGAGCCAACTCTGCGACTCGTAGCTGGTCAGCACGAACATCGTCTTGTGATGCGCCGACGTGCGCGTGGCCGAATAGCTGAACGAGTCGAATCCGAGTTGCCTGATGCGCTGCCGCACGAACTCGATGCGGTCCTGCGCGCTGCCAAAGCGCACCAGCGGACTGATGACCGGCGCGGCGCGCCGGGCGGCGGGTGAGGGCGTGCCGATTTCCTCCTCGGTGAAGAGCGTGAGAAAGCCTGTGGGCGCGATGCCTGTTGCGGTGCGGTTAGGTGCCCTGGATGCTTCAGCCGCGTGGGCTGATTTCCCGGGTTGCCGCGTGCCGGCCGGGTAGGCCGGTTGTGCGGCAACCGCCGAGTTGTAAGCTGCCGACGCGTGCCCGGCTTCACCTTGCGGCGAGCCGGTCAGCCAGTGCGGCAGCGTATCGCATTCATGTTCCATTAAACGGTAGCTCCAGCGTTCGAAACGCGTGAAAGACGACAACCTGAATGATTAGCTATTTCCAAAAATTACGGTAGCCGGTTCCTTGCTATCATTTTTGAGTTCTTGCTCTGATGGCGGACTGGCAACACGGGTATGGCAGGGTTCACTCTTCATATGCACCTCCCTGGGAATGGACGTGATGGCACGAATTCCAAAGCTGACTACGACGCTTGCCTACGATCGCTACATGGCGGGCGAGAAACTGGTCTCGAGCGTGAATCGCCCGTGGCGCCACCTCGTGCTGCGCTCGTATCTCGAACCGGCCGAGCAGGAACTGCTGGAAGCGCCCGGCTTGCAAGACCTCACGCTGATGACACTCGCGAGCGGCGCCGAGCACCTCGAGCGCAACCTGAACGGGCGCTGGGAGAGCGCCGATCTGCGGGTGGGCGACGTCTGGTTCGTGCCGTCCGCGCCGATCTCGTGGCGCTGGCGCTCGATCAGCGATGAGCCGCTGTCGACCGTCCATTTGCACATCGAGCGCAGCCTGATCGACAGCGTCGCCGATCAGATGGAGCTTGGCGGCTCCCGCGAGCTGTCGCTCGGCGACGCGATGCAGTTTCGTGATCCGCTGGTTGCCGCGATGCTTGCCGCATTGCATCGCGCCGCGGCGGATCCGGCCGACTCGCGTCTGTATGTCGATGCGCTGCTCCACGCGCTTGCCGCGCACCTGTTGCAGCATTATTCACGCGGCCGCTCAACGTTGTCTGGATCGCAAACCGGATTGCCGGCGCACCCGGAACGCCTCGTGCCGCGCCGGATTCGCCGTGTAACCGACTACATCCGCGCCAATCTGGCCGGGGATCTGTCGATCAGCGAACTGGCTGCCCAGGCGGGATTAAGCAGCTTTCATTTTGCGCGCGTGTTTCGCCGCGAGACTGGCGAGGCGCCGCATCAGTTCGTATCGCGACTGCGGCTCGAAGAGGCGGCGCGGCTGTTGCGTGCGACCGATCACACCGTGCTGCAGATTGCGATTGCGGTTGGTTTCGAGAATGCCAGTCATTTCTCCGTGCAGTTCAAGCGTGACTACGGCGTGACGCCGCTCGCTTACCGGCTGCGTGACTGAAGTACGGATTGCGCGACCGGAAGTGGCCGGCTGGTCAGCAGGCAGTGGCGAGACGGCGGCAGAGGGTTCAAGCTAGCCGGACGAGGGTTCGCTAAGCCTCGCCGCTTTCGCCGCCAGACGCGCTGTCGTACTGTCTGTCGTACTGTCACCGAAGTCGAACCGACTTGGATCGCTGCGAGGGACAATGCGACGGGCCGCCTTGGGGGAATCACGCACCTTGCGCAGTGTGCTGCGCATTGCGCGGCTTGCAAACTACGAACTTTCGTGGCGGACTTGCGGTTCGACCTGGCACGGCTATGCCGTCAAGGCGCGGCGGCCACGAATTGAACAAGCTCGTCGCACTGGTCCAACTGGCCTGACCGGCAAAATGTCAACTGTATCTGTCGAAGCCTTGCACCGGACGACAGAATGGTGCGCCTGCGGCCTGGCCTGTGCCTCGCGTCTGACCGACCATTCCATTCAACCCGTCACACTGGACAACTGGCGATGACCCGACTCCGAATCACCTCCTGCGGCCATGTCTTTACCGCTGAAACCCATCCGGACGCGCCGCATACCGTGGCCGCCTTCCTGAAGCTTCTGCCGTACCGCCAGAAGATCATCCACGTGCGCTGGAGTGGCGAAGGCTGCTGGGTGCCGCTCGGCGACTTCAAGCTCGAAAACGACGGCGTGGCGGTCGGCTTCGAGAATCACACGAGCCATCCGTCGGTCGGCGACATTCTGTTCTACCCCGGCGGCTACAGCGAGACCGAGATCATTCTCGCGTACGGTTCGTGCTGCTTCGCGAGCAAGCTGGGCCAGCTCGCGGGCAATCACTTCCTGACGATTGTCGAAGGCAAGGAAAAACTGCGCGAGCTCGGCACCAAGGTGTTGTGGGAAGGCGCGCAGGACGTGCTGTTCGAAAAGATCTGACACGGCGGCGCGGTGTCCCGCATGGCGACTTGCATCGGGACACTAGTGCAGACGCGTCCTAACCCTGGTTAATTTTTGTTCCGTAAATCGCGCATACTGGAGGCGTCCGGGCGGCTTGCGAAGCGCTCCCCCTGTGCCTCCTGAGCGCGGTTGCGCAGTCCCTGCGGTCGCGTTGGATATGCCGAGGAAGTCCTCCTGGCGGTGGCGCGGAACACCTATTTTCGCCGCCACGCGGCGCCAGGTCTCCCACATGACGGACTCGCACGTACTGCCGCTGACCGCTCTTGCCGCACAGTTGCGTCTGCAACAGGTCGATCTGACCGAACGTTGGATGAAGGCCGTCTTTCACGACGCCGAATTGACCGAATCCGACCGGCTGACCTACGAGCAACTGGCCGATCACATCCCGAACATCCTCGAGGAAATCTGCAGCGTGCTGGAGCGCCAGGACCTCGACCACGCTGAAGGCGCGATCGAGCGCGACGCGCGACTGCACGGCAAATTGCGCTGGAAGCAGGGCTACCGGATCGACGAACTGGTGCGCGAGCTCGATCTGTTCCGGCAGATGCTGACCGGCGCGATCGTCGAATTCAGCGAATCCCGGCCGTATTTCACGCGGCGTCACGAGGAGCGGGCGCGGTATTTCGTCGACGAAGCTGTCAGCTTCGTCACGCTGACCTCGATTCGCGAGGTCGTCAGCGAGCGTGACCGGAAAATCGACGACTACACCGGGCGCCTCGAGCGCGCCAATCACGAGTTGACGCTCAAGCAGCGGCTGGTCGGCGATCTGTACGAGTCACGCATGCAGATCACGCGCAGCGTCGTGCACGATCTGCGCAACTTTCTCAACGTGTTTTCGATGGCGCTGCAACTGATCAGCCGCGCGCCGTCCCGCGTCGACACCGCGCTCGCGCTCGCGAACCGTCAGGCCGCCGACATGAAAACGCTGGTAGACGAACTGGTCGAATATTCAGTCGTGCTCGGCGATAACAGTCCGCTCGTGGTGGAGAGCTTCGCGCTGCGCGAGTTGTTCGACGAACTGGTGATCTCGTGCGAACCCGCGATCGAAGCGAAAGGGCTGCGGCTTCAGACGGCCTTCGACGGCGCCCTGCAGGTGGTCGTGTCCAACCGCCTCAAACTCAAGCAGGTTGCGCTGAACCTGCTGACCAACGCGACCAAATATACCAAGGCGGGCCTGATCGAATTCAGCATGACGGCCGCGCAGGACGACCGCTGGCGCCTGCGCGTGTCGGACACGGGCGTGGGCATCGAGGCATCGGACCGGGAGCGCGTGTTCAAGGAATTCGAGCGCGCCGCCGCCGACGACATTCCCGGCGCCGGTCTGGGTCTCGCGATCGTCAAGGAACTGTGCCGGGTGCTGGAGGGCGAGATTCGTTTCGACTCGCATGAAGGCAAGGGGACGATCTTCGATATCACCTTTCCGATGCGCTTGCAGGCGACGGGCGGCTGACAGGTCTATCTGGATACGGCGTGCTCCGCTGTATCAGTTCTTGCATCTTCCAATGTGGTTCTCTTGTATGACTTTCGTTCAGTCACCGAGCGTAGACTGATTCGGTCGATGTTCGCCCGCGTGAAAGCCGGCTAGCCGCGATTCGCATTTATCCAGAGCACTGTTTTCAGACAGTTTGGAATTGCGTCTTAGAAAAGACTAAAAACAGTCTGCACTATTTAAGACATTTGGCATTTTGCGTCTTAAATCGGCTATGTCGTTTTTCTAATATAAGCTAAAAAATAGCTTTGCAAGGTATATTTGTGTCCCGTGGCTTTGCGACGAGGCGAAGCGCGATGCCATCTTAAGTTTCTATTGGTTCTGGCTAAATAGTTAGGATCACATAAGAAAAAACTATTGTTTGATTCTTCAATAAGAAGAGTGGGAGGTATGTTGAATAAATCTTATAAGACCGTCTGGAATGCAACGACCCGCACATACGCAGCCGCGTCAGAGGTGACGAAAAGCCGTGGTGCAAAAGGGGTGTCGGTACGCGGGTCGCTGGTGGCCGCGAGTGCGGGGCTGCTGAGTGCGTTGGCGTTTTCGCAACCCGCAGCGGCCGGGGAATGCGAGTCATCGGAACAGCACTGTCTGAGCGTCGCGCAGGCGCTGGCGGCCGGTGTCGCCGTGCCGGACAAAGACGACGCGGCGAAGCCCGCGGACATGGTGGCCGCAATCACGAATGCGAGCGTGTTCACCGGCAATCCGGCACTCGACACGGCGTCGGCGCCATCGTCGGCGGCATCCCTTGCCAGTTCGAACCGGACCGGCTTGCTCGGGGCGAGCGTGCCTACACCGGTGACCGACTATATCGCCGTGAGTCCGAACGTCGTTCTGGGCGCGCGCACCAGTGCGTCGACCGACCTGAACGCCATGGCGATCGGCCCAACGGCCGCTGCAACCGGCTTCAACGCATTGGCCGTCGGTTCGGCCTCGATTGCCGGTTCCGACGCTTCGACGGCGGTCGGCTCGGCGGCGGGCGTCGCTTCGGTGAATTCGACCGCCGTCGGTGCTTCGGCCATCGTGGGCGCGCTTTCCAATAACTCGGTGGCGGTGGGTTACAACTCGCGCGCAGGCGCCATGAATACGATAGCGCTCGGCTCCTTCGCGAGCGCCGTGTCGAGCGGGTCCGTGGCGATTGGCTACAACGCCTTCATCAACCCGTCCTCGACGAATTCGATCGTGATCGGCTCGAACGCGTCGGCGAGCGCCAAGGGCTCGGTCGCGCTCGGCGCCGATTCGATTGCCGACCGCGCCAATGTCGTCTCGGTGGGCAGCATTACGCAAGGCCGTCAGATCACCTATGTCGCGGCCGGCACGCGGCCTACCGACGCGGCCAACGTCGGTCAGCTCTCGGGCGTGGCCGAAGCGCTCGGCGGCGGCGCGCAAGTCGATCCGAACGGCGCGGTGGTCGCGCCTGCGTACACCGTCGGCGGGACGACCTACCACGACGTGGGCGCGGCCCTCGCGGCGGTGGTGACAAATAGCGCCGCCGGCGGTGCCGACGCGCTGCGCTACGACACCCCGGCGCATGACGTTGCGACGCTTGGCAACAAAGTCACGCCGGTCAAGCTCACCAACGTCGCGGCCGGCACCTTGAGCGCAGCCAGTTCGGACGCCGTGACCGGCGCGCAACTCTACGGCACCAATCAGGCGGTCGCGCAAAACACGACTGACATCACCAACATCTCCAGCAACATCACGAACATTAGTAACGGCAAGGCGGGGCTGCTTCAGCAAGACGCTGTCTCGCGCGATCTGTCCGTGGCGAAGGGCACGGACGGCAAGCACGTCGACTTCACCGGATTGACGGGGGCGCGCGAGTTGGTCGGCGTGGCGGCGGGTACGACCGCGGGCTCGGCGGTGAATCTGGCGCAGCTCAGTCCGGTCGTGGCGTCGCTTGGCGGCGGCGCCACGGTGAACGCGAACGGTTCGGTGGCCGGTCCCACGTATCACGTGCAAGCGGGCACGCAGACCACGGTCGGCAGCGCGCTGAGTTCGCTCGACACCGGGCTTTCGTCGCTGCAGTCGCAGATCAGCGGCGGCACGGTCGGCCTCGTCACGCAGAATGCCGCATCTCACGACATTCTGATCGGCGCGTCCACGACCGGCACGCGGGTCAGCGTGGCGGGTTCGGCGGGAAATCGCGTGATCACCGGCGTGGCGGCTGGTGCGGTTGGCGCGGCCAGCAGCGACACGGTCAATGGCGCGCAACTTTATGCGAACACCGCTAACACGGCGGCCGCGCTGGGCGGCGGATCGACCGTCAATCCGGATGGCTCGCTCAAGAGGCCGGCTTACAGCATCGGCGGAAGCACCTACAGCGACGTGGGGGCCGCGCTCGCGGCCGCCGTCACGACCAGTGTCCAGGCAGGCGCCGATTCCGTTCAGTACGATTCGGCGGCACACGACATCATCACGTTGGGCAAGGGCGTCGCGCCGGTTCGGCTCACCAACGTGCGCGCCGCTAATCTCGATGCCGGCAGTTCGGACGCCGTCAACGGCGCGCAACTGTTCGCCACCAATCAGGCCGTCGCGCAGAACAGCGTCAGCATCACGAACCTCGACCAGCGCGTGACGGATAACACGACGAACATCAGCAGCCTCGACCAGCGCGTCACCGCGAACACGACGAACATCAGCCATCTCGACCAGCGCACCACCACGATCGAAGGCGACGTGACCAACATCACGAACCAGATCACGAACGGCGAGATCGGGCTCGTTCAGCAGGATCAGGCGTCGCGCAATCTCACCGTGGCGAAAGATACGGACGGCGCGCGCGTCGATTTCACCGGCACTGGCGGCGCGCGCGAGCTGACCGGGATCGCGGCGGGCACCACGGACGCATCCGCGGTCAATCTCGGCCAGTTCAAGCCGATGGTGGCCGCATTGGGCGGCGGCGCGCAGATCAACGCCGACGGTTCGCTGACCGGCCCCAGCTATCACATGCAAGGCGGCACGCAAACCACGGTCGGCGACGCGCTCGGCTCGCTCGACAATGGTCTCAGCACGTTGCAGCAGAACATGGAAAACGGCGGCATCGGCATGGTCACGCAGGATCCGGTGTCGCGCGATATCAAGGTGGGCGCGACGACGAACGGCAATCTGATCAACATGGCCGGCACGGCAGGCAATCGGGTCGTCACAGGCGTGGCGCGAGGATCGGTCAGTTCGACGAGCAGCGACGCGGTGAATGGCGCGCAACTGTATGCGCAGGCGGCGAGCACGGCAGTGGCGCTGGGCGGCGGAGCGACGGTCAACGCGGACGGTTCGGTAACGGCGCCTTCGTATAGCGTGGGCGGCAAGGTAGTGAACAACGTCGGCAGCGCGATTACCAACCTGGATGGCCGCGTCACCCAAAACAGCAGCGATATCGCCGGTTTGCAAACTACCATTGGCAACCTCAACGGGGCGGTCGCGAATGCGGTGCAGTACGACGGTTCGGCGCACGACAGGATCACGCTCGGCGGCACGGCGGCCAATGCGCCGAAGGTACAGCTGACCAATCTGAAGGACGCCAATCTATCGGCCACCAGCACTGACGCCGTGACCGGTGCGCAGCTCTGGAATACCAACCAGGATGTGAGCACGCTGAACCAGTTGGTTCAGTCCGTGCGGAACAATCAGACTACCGGCACTCCCTATGTTTCCGTGAACAGTGCCGGCAGCGCGGCGCAGGCGATCGGCAACGGGTCTGTGGCGATCGGCGGCGGCGCCAAAGCGTCGGCGCCGAACTCGGTGGCGATCGGCGAGGGTTCGGTGGCCGACGTGACGAACACGGTTTCCGTGGGCTCATCCGGCAGCGAGCGCCGCATCACCAACGTCGCACCGGGCCAGGCGCCCACGGATGCGGTGAATATGCAGCAGTTCCAGGGCGGCTTGAGCGACATGGCGCGCAGTGCCTACTCGGGCACAGCCTCGGCGCTGGCGTTGACCTCGATTCCTGAAGTCGACTCCAGCAAGAACCTCGCAATCGGAGTCGGCACGGCCGGCTACAAGGGGTATCAGGCGGTGGCCGTGGGGCTGTCGGCGCGCGTCACGCAGAGTCTGAAGGTGAAGCTCGGCGCGGGCATCAGTTCCGCCACGACCGCGGTCACGGCCGGCGCGGCATATCAGTGGTAGAGCGAAGGCGGGATATCGGCGCGTTCGATATGCGCCGGTAGACGGGCCGCGAGCCTGGCTCGCGGCGCGCACCCCGCCGTCTGAACGCGCGGGGTGATGAACGACAGGCCGTTACTGGAACAGCTTCATCGCCTGCGAGAGCGTATTGACCACGCCCCATGCGAGCGGAAGGGTCACATACAGCCAGAACACGGCGAGTTTGACCTTGCTGGTCTGATTCACTGCTTGAACGGTCGACATGGGAATCTCCTTATGCGCCTCTGGCGAGTTGAGCGTCGGTCATGTGGTGCTTGTCGTCCACACGCTTGACCAGCAGGTTGCAGACGAAGCCGACCACCAGCAGCACGGCCATGATATGAACGGTCATCGTGTAGGCGTCCGCCTTGGCGACGCCGTGCGCGACTTCATAGGCGCGAATGTAGTTCACCAGCACCGGACCGGCGACACCCGCCGCAGCCCACGCCGTCAGCAGACGCCCGTGAATGCCGCCGACGAACGCCGTACCGAACATGTCGGCGAGATAGGCCGGCACGGTGGCGAAGCCGCCACCGTACATTGTCAGGATCACGCAGTAGGCGAGCACGAAGAGGGCGATCTGACCGGATGCGGCGAAACCCGGCACGAGGTAGTACAGCACCGCGCCGAGCGCGAAGAAGATGAAGTACGTGTTCTTGCGGCCGATCCAGTCGGACGCCGACGCCCAGACAAACCGGCCACCCATATTGAACAGCGACAGAAGACCCACGAATCCGGCCGCTGCGGCTGCCGTCACCGAGTTTTTGAAGCTTTCCTGAATCATCACCGAAGCCTGGCCGAGAATGCCGATGCCGGCCGTCACGTTCAGGAACAGCACGAGCCAGATCAGATAGAACTGCGGCGTCTTCAGCGCCTGGTCGATATGCACGTGGTTACGCGAGATCATCTTGTTCTGACTCGTCGCGGCCGGCGTCCAGCCGGCCGGTTTCCAGTCCGCTGGCGGCACGCGGATCGCCAGTGCGCCGATCGTCATCGAGATGAAGTACGCGATGCCGAGCACGACGAACGTCTCGGCCACACCGATGCTGGTGGCGCTGCGGAAGTGGTTCATCAGCGCCACGGACAACGGCGCGGCGATCATCGCGCCGCCGCCGAAGCCCATGATCGCCATGCCCGTCGCCATCCCGCGGCGGTCCGGGAACCAGCGGATCAGCGTGGACACCGGCGACACATAACCGAGTCCCAGCCCGATTCCGCCGATCACGCCGTAGCCGAGGTAGAGCAGGACGATCTGATGCAGATACACGCCGAGCGAGGAGACGAGGAAGCCGCCGCCGAAGCAGCATGCGGCGGTAAACATCGTGCGGCGCGGGCCGACGCGTTCGAGCCACTTGCCGGCAAAGGCCGCCGACAAACCGAGGAACACGATCGCCAGCGAAAAGATCCAGCCGAGGGAGGTCAGCGACCAGTCATCCGCACTGGATTGCGTGATGCCGATGACCTTGGTCAGCGGGCCATTGAACACGGAGAACGCATACGCCTGGCCAATACAGAGATGGACGGCGAGTGCCGCGGGCGGGACCATCCAACGCGAAAAGCCGGGTTTCGCAACGGTGGCCTGTTTGGAAAAGAACGGAACAGAGCCTGAATTGCCGCTCGGCTCGGTGATGCTGCTCATGGTCGGTCTCCGGTGACGAATTAGTTGTTATCGGCGCCTCGTACACTTTGCTTTAGGCGTCGCGGCGTAAAGTCCACGAACTCGGAGCCGTCAATATATGTATTTGAATTGCATATGACGTGTTGAAGTCCGCGACAAAAATCGCATCGTCGAACGATAGGCGGCGATCATGGCCTTTGCAATATGAGACGCAAAGACATAAGGTGTTTGCCTGGTGAAACACGACCGTAATCTGTCGAATCGCGGCGCCGCGGCGCAAACGGGCGGAACAAACTACCGGTCATTCCAAACGAAACGGGCCGGCGGTGGCATCTTTCGCCACGCCGGCCCGCTTTGGCGGAGTTACCGCATTCAGGCGATGGTGCGCCCGGTTTTCATTTTGGCGGCTACGAGCACCGAGATCAGACAGCCGATAGCCAGATAAGCGGCCACGGGATGCCACGAGCCACCGGCAAAGCTGACCAGCGCGACCGCAATGAACGGCGTGAAGCCGCCGCCGACCACGCTCGCCACCTGATAGCCCACACCCGCGCCGCTGTAGCGATACTCGGTGCCGAACAGTTCGGTGAACATGGGCTGCTGCACGCTCACCACCATGTCGTGCGCGACGTTGGCGAGCATGACGGCGAAGACCACGATCCACAGCGTCGAGCGCGCTTCGAGCGCGAGGAAGAACGGCACCGCGCTCAGCATGCCGATCACCGCGCCGACAATATAAACGCGGCGGCGGCCGAAACGGTCCGCCAGCGCGGCGAAGCACGGGATCGTCATGCAGCTCAGCGCGCCGACCAGCAGACCGATGGTCAGGAAGAATTCGCGCGGCATGTGCAGATTTGCCGTCGAGTAGTTCAGCGCGAATGCGGTGACGATGTACATCGTGAACAACTCGGCAAGACGCAGCGCGATGATCAGCAGGAACGCCTTCGGATGCCGCAGCAATGCTTCGACAATCGGCAGGCGCACGCTACGTTCACCGTGCTTGCCGACTTTCTCGACGAACTCCTTCGACTCTTCCATGCTCGAGCGGATCCATAGCGCGATCAGCACCAGCACCACGCTGAACAGGAAGGGCAGGCGCCAGCCCCAGCTCAGGAACGACGCGTTATCCATCGAACGGCTGATCAGCGCGACCAATCCGGTCGAGAGCACGAGGCCCACACCATAACCGACCTGCACGCCGCTGCTATAGAACGCTTTCTTCTTTGCCGGGGCGCTTTCGACCGCCATCAGCGCCGCGCCGCCCCATTCGCCGCCCACCGCGAAGCCCTGGATCGCGCGCAACGTCACGAGGAGCACCGGCGCCAACCAGCCGATGCTGGAGAAAGACGGCAGCAGGCCGATCGCGGCGGTCGACAGGCCCATCATCATGACCGTGAGCACGAGCATGCGCTTGCGTCCGAGCCGATCGCCGAAGTGCCCGAACACGAAGCCGCCGAGCGGACGGAACAGAAAGCCGACGCCGAAGGTGGCGAACGCGGCGAGGGTGCCCATCGCCGGGCTGACTTTGGGGAAAAACTCGGCATTGAAAACGAGCGCGGCGACGATGCCATACAACAGGAAGTCATACCAGTCGACCACGGCGCCGACGAAGCTGCCGAGCGCCGCCTTGCGGGCCTGGCTGCGCGCCTTGCGGTTGTCGGCCATGGCGGCCGTCGGGATGGTGGTGCTCGTCATAGTGTCTCCTCGAAACTCTCTGGCTGCTGGAATCGCGCGCCGGCA
>NZ_JARESX010000067.1:0-39270 GCF_046026435.1 Paraburkholderia sp. RL17-381-BIF-C
GCCGTCGTCGGAGTCGGCGCATCGCGGCCGCCGAACTGGAAGGTGACCGCGCCCGCCGAAAACCACGCGCCGCGCCGCAACAGCACGCGCCGCCCCGGCGCCAGCCGCCGGCCGAACACCGTCACGCCCGGCTGGTGCGCGACCAGCCCGAGCGCCGCGCCGCGCAGCTCGACGGTGGCGTGCAGCGGCTCGACCCCTTCGTCGATCACCATCAGATCGGCGTCGCCGCCGCTGCCGATCCGCAGCGGCCTATCGGCGGACAGCGCGATGCTGGCACCGGTATGCACGCCGTCTTTCACGAGGATCATTGCGTCAGCGGTCATTGCGGTCCTCCCAAGGCATCTTGCGTGTCGATTGCCATGCGGGCAGAGGCGGCGGCGAAGGCAATGGCGTGACTGGCGGAGGCGCGGTCGAAGCAGCACCGCGCGACGGCGCCCGCAGCGCGGCAGCGACCGCCGGCGGGATATTGGTGGCCGCCGGGAGCGGGGGCATCCTCGCTTGTGCCGCTTGTGCCGCTTGTGCCCCTTGCGCAAGCGAACCCGCTTCGACACTCGCGACGCCGGGCAAACCGGAGCCCGGTGCAAAGACCGCCCCCACTCCTGCGGGCGCCACAGCCGGCCCCGCCATGACCGCCCCGCCCGCCGCCTCGCCGGTGCCAGCCGCACGCTTGAGGCGCGGTGTGATCAGGATCAAACGTTCGAGACGCTGCCGGGTCGTCTGGGTGTCGCGAAACAGCGCGCCGACGTAGGGCACGTCGCCGAGCACCGGCACTTTCGACGTGCTGCTTTCGCTGCGCTCGTATTGATACCCGCCGACCAGCAGACTCTCGCCGTCGCGCACGATCGCCTGAGTGACGATCGAGTGGTTGTCGACCTTCGGAATGCCGTCGACCGACATCGATGTATTGAACGCGCCGTCATCGATCTGGATGTTGAGCCGGATATTGCGGCGCGGATCAGCGGCCGATTCGACGCTCGGCGTCACCTTCAGCGTGAGACCGGTATCGATGTTGTAGAGATCGACGTCCTGGTTGCCCGCCACCCGCACATAGACCGAGCTGTGCGAAGTCAGCACCGCTTCCATGTTGTTCAGCGTGAGGACTTGCGGACTCGACAGCACGCGTGCCTGGCCGGCATCTTCCAGCGCGTGAATCTGTGCGAACAGGTACTGCGCCGAGTTGCCGACCAGGGTGGCGAGATTCAGTCCGGACGCCACGCCCGCCGCTGTCGCAAGCGCCGGCGCTCCGAAGCTCAACGGCGCGTTGATGGTGCCGGAGGACCCGCTGATACGCCCGTTCGAACCGCCCCATGCCACGCCGAGCGAACGCGCCGCTCTCGACGACACGTCGATCACGACAGCGTCGATCTCGACCAGCTCCTGCGGCTGGTCGAGCATCGCGATGGCGCGCTCGTAGTTCGGCATCATCGACGCGAGGTCGTTGATCACCACCGAGTTGGTGCGCGGGTCGGCAATGATGTTGCGTCGCGCGGGCGTCACGCTGGGCTGATCGGTCCGGCTCGTCTCAGTCGTTGCCGTATCGGGCAGCGGTGGTGGCGAGCTGTCGCCATCGGAAGGCGCGCCGCCGGCCAGTCCCAGGCCGCGCAGGCTCGGCAGCGGCGGCGGACCGCCGCGCGCGCTGCGGGCGTCGGCGCGAGCTTCGGCGCGCGAGCGGGCAGCGCGCGGCGCGGTGGCTTGCCAACTGTCGATCATGACCCGCCGCAACAGCGAGGCCACCCCGGGCACCACCTGGTCCTGCGAGCCCACCGAATAGTGCATGTCCTGCGCCTGCGCGTAGCGCAGCGGGAAAATGCGGATCTCGGTCTGATCGAACGACGGCTCAGCGGTACTCTGCTGCTGCGCCTTGTCGATCGCGTCAGCCACCGCATCGACAAAGGCCGACGGGCCGGCAACCCTCGCGGTCGTCGCCGAATACCGGATCGGCAGACGCGGGTCGTCCAGATCGAGGTTGCGCAGCAACGCCGCAACCGCTTCGCGGGTCATCGGCGCAAACGGAATCACCCGGCTACGCACGCCGGCAGCGGTCGCGACATGCATCGACTTGCCGTCGAAATACCAGACCAGGCCGTAGGCCTCGACCAGCTGCATGAACACGTTGCCGGGCGTGTCGTCGAAACGACCGTTGACCGCGCCCTTCACGTCACGGGCGATATTCGCGGACAGTCCTTCCACCGCCAGCACGTCACGCAGCATGTCCGGCAACGGCGTACCGTTCGCCGCATAGTGAATCGGCGCGCCGTGCCACGCTGGCGTGACGGCCTGAGCCTGGGAGACCTGCAGCACCGCCCACACCACCGCGAGCCGGCCAGCCATTTGAAACATGGCAGCGCCAGTCACGCACGATGGCGAGGACTGCGGTCCACCTCCGCCCTTCTTATTGGGCGAATCATTGCGGCTCGTGATAAGCATCGAAATTTCCTGGCTACGTTGTATTGATTACGCCAGTGAAATTTAATAGCGCCGGCATCACGGATGGTCATATATATGCATGACTTCATCTGCCAATTTCAAATACCGCCATTCCAACCGCTCT
The DNA here is from genome assembly GCF_046026435.1 of Paraburkholderia sp. RL17-381-BIF-C. NCBI lineage: Bacteria > Pseudomonadati > Pseudomonadota > Betaproteobacteria > Burkholderiales > Burkholderiaceae > Paraburkholderia > Paraburkholderia sp. RL17-381-BIF-C. The sequence goes on from NZ_JARESX010000067.1 coordinate 2,552, forward strand.
TTATCTAGCGCGTGCAAATCCGGATCGCCGCACTCATGGCCTTTCAATTGATCTTATCCGGACTGCATATCTTGAAAATAGGACGACACTTCAGATAAACGTCATACATCTTTATGACCCAGTCGGAATATTGCGGGGAGAAGATTGACTAGCCGTCACTTGAATTCATCCGAACATGAGAAACAACCCGCGCGACTCACATCGCAGATGCATTGCCATCTTGAAATGCATCAGGACATTTACCGCCGTCATGGAGGCTCCGCCTTCTCGAACTCCTACACGCGCACGCACATGCGGATGACCCAGTATTGCAACTTCACCCCGCAGCTCGCCAAGCCGCGGCAGCGCTCCGTCAGAATCAACGGGCTGGCCACCTGTCTTCGGCTCGAGGAGGTGTATTGGCGAATCATCGAAGAGATTGCGCGCCAGGAAGCGGTGACGGTGGGAAAACTGATTTCCAGATGGGCACTTGAAATTGATCTTACCCAGGAAGCCATCTGTAATTTCACGGGCTTTGTCAGAATAATCTGCGTCACTCAGTTGCTGGACAGAAAACACCCGATCGATTTGGATTTGATCGACCCGGATGTGTCAGTTGGTTAACCTGGATAAACCAGAGGAGGTCAATAGAAAACAGCCAGATTTCATTTATGCACTTTTGCGCACCAGCGATCCGGAAGCGGGCGCATAAATTCCACACAATACAGCTGTCCGGTTTATATATTTCCTTTTACTCGATTTAAGGATTCTGTGATGGAAGCGATCAACACTATCAGCAACACTCGGCAGTTCGATCTGAGTTCAATGGCGCAAGCGCTGGATGCCGGGGCGGCCGGCCGCACCCGTTCCAGTTCGGTCCAGATGTTTTCCACGGAGCACACCGAGGGTGGCCACGGCCCTGTGCAGCAGGACGATACGATGGGTATGCGCCGCCCTATGCACGCGGACCACGCGAACGGTGGCCATCATCACGCGAACGGTGCCCACCACCCTATGTCGCGCGACGCCGAGGCGGCTGCCCACGACCTTATGCCGCGGAACGCCGAGAGGGCTGCGGGGCTGGCTTCCGATGATGCGGCACTCGACGCAATCGCAGGACAGCAGACAATGGCGCCGCCGACCGGCGGCACCGACGCATCACAGAACGGCGCCGGCAACATGGCCGCACAACAACCTCAGGCTCCGTCGCCGGCGGGCGCCGCCGACGGAGCACAGAACGGAGCGTCGAATGCTATCGGCGAGCTCTTCCAGACCGTCATGAAGGGCCTTCAGGGACTTCTTTCCGCCGTCATCCCGGGCGCGGGGCAGGCGCTCGGCATGCTCTCGCCGCTGATGGGCATGCTCTCGCCGATGCTGGGTAAGCTCGGTACAGGCGGAACCGGCACCGCTTGACGCAGCGCTGAACGCAGCCGGCCGCCGCCACCCCGTCAACGTATCGCCGTGGACGCTCCCGGCGGCCGGCTGCCACCCGCAATTTGCACGCGCCCGCCCACGCTGTTTTCAATGCAATCCACGCTCCGGCAAAGCCGCCCCCGCTCCCGGCATAGCAAGCGTCGCGTCCGGCAATGACATAGACAACAGCAGTTGACCGCCCCCCCGGCGCCGTCCGGTAAACTACGCGCCCCACGCCCGCGCTCCCCGGATTCCAGCTTGAATCGTTACGCCCTGCTTCTCATTACCTCGATGCTGTTAGTCGGCACCAATGTCGGCATCGGTAAATCAATCGTCGAGTTCGTCCCCGTCCCCCTCTTCGCGCTGCTGCGCTTCGTGATCGCAATGGCGGTGCTGTGGCCGCTTCTGCGCGTAGCCAAACTGCGCCGCGTGAAGCGCGATGAATGGCTCAACCTGTTCCTGCAGGCCTTATTCGGCACGTTCGGCTTTACCCTGCTGATGCTCGGCGGCGTGCAGCGCACCAGCGCCGTCGCGGCCGGCGTCATTACGAGCACGATCCCGGCTGTCGTCGCCTTGCTCTCGTGGCTGATTCTGAAAGAGCGACCGAACGGCCGGGCGCTTGCGTCGATCGCGCTCGCCATTGTTGGCGTGCTGGTCATCAATCTGGCGCACGTGGATCACAATGCGGACGGCGAGAGCTCGCTCGCCGGCAACCTGATGGTCCTCGGCGCCGTATGCTGCGAGTCGCTCTACATCATCCTGTCGCGCCACCTCACGCAGACGCTCGCGCCGGTCGACATCTGCGCCTACACCCATCTCTTCGGCCTGCTGCTGATGCTGCCGCTCGGCGCCGGCGCATGGCTCGAATTCGATTTTCGCGCGATGCCGGTCAGCGTCTGGATGCTGGTGTTGTGGTACGGACTGTCCGCCAGCATCTTTTCGTTCTGGTTATGGATGAAGGGCATCCGCCATGTCCCGGGCAGTCTCGCGGGCGTGTTCAGCGCCGTGCTGCCGGTGGCGGCGGCGATTTACGGCATCCTGTTTCTGGGCGAGCGGCCCAGCTTCGCGCACGGCATCGCGCTCGCCTGCGTGGTCACGGGGATCGGGCTTGCGAGCCTGAAGCTCAAGCGACTGCCGACGGTGGCCTCGTGAGGCCTGCCCGCCGCGATGCAGCAAATTTAGCCGACGCGTTACAATAGCGCGCCTGACGCGAGGCTCCCAAGGCCTCGGCTGGCTGTGCATCGCGCCGTGTGCGCCGTCCATGCCGGGTCTGCTTGCCGGGTCTGCTTGCCTGACTGGTGTGCATATCGCGTATTGCGCCTGCCGGCTAGGCGCATTTTGGTCCGTGTTCCGTCACCTGCGTCTCATCCGACTCTTGCCCATGTCCGCTCCGCGAACCGACTCCACCCAACAGCGCCGCCCCATGCGCCCGCTGCCCGCCATCATCTTCATGAGCCGCTGGCTGCAGGTGCCGCTTTATCTGGGCCTGATCGTCGCGCAAGCCGTCTACGTCGTCCTCTTCCTCAAGGAAGTCTGGCACCTCGTCACGGCATCCCTGACGCTCGACGAAACCAACATCATGCTGGTCGTGCTCGGCCTGATCGACGTGGTCATGATCTCGAACCTGCTGATCATGGTGATCATCGGCGGGTATGAAACATTCGTGTCGCGCCTCGGCGTGGAGGGTCATCCGGACGAACCGGAATGGCTCGACCATGTGAACGCGGGCGTGCTCAAAGTCAAATTGTCGATGGCGCTGATCAGCATCTCGTCGATCCATCTGCTGAAGACCTTCATCAGCCCCGACCAGAATTCGACGCATACGATCATGTGGCAGGTGATCATCCACGTGGCGTTCCTCGTCTCCGCAGTCGTGATGGCGCTGGTCGACCGCCTCACCACGCATACGCATCCCAAGCATTTCGAAGAGCCCACGGTGCTGCACGCCGTGGGTGCCGCTAAAGGTTCCACTCCCCTGAAGGCGCACGACTGATCCGCCCTGCCCGGCGTGTCCGACAACAAGCGCCCCTGTCTCCACTGAGCTAGCCATGACCGTCATCAAACAGGAAGATCTGATTCAGAGCATTGCTGATTCGCTTCAGTACATCAGCTATTACCATCCGCTCGACTATATCCAGGCCTTGGGCCGCGCCTACGAGCTCGAACAGAGCCCGGCGGCGAAAGACGCCATTGCGCAGATTCTCACCAACAGCCGCATGTGCGCCGAAGGCAAGCGCCCGATCTGCCAGGACACCGGCATCGTTACGGTGTTCGTGAAGGTCGGCATGGACGTGCGTTGGGACGGCGCGACGATGGGCGTCACCGACATGATCAACGAAGGCGTGCGCCGCGGTTATCTGAACCCGGACAACGTGCTGCGCGCGTCGATCGTGAGCCCGCCCGAAGGCGGCCGCAAGAACACGAAAGACAACACGCCGGCCGTGATCCACTACGAGATCGTGCCGGGCGACAAGGTCGACGTGCAGGTCGCGGCCAAGGGCGGCGGCTCGGAAAACAAGTCGAAGTTCGCGATGCTGAATCCGTCGGATTCGATCGTCGACTGGATTCTCAAGACCGTGCCGACCATGGGCGCGGGCTGGTGCCCGCCGGGTATGCTCGGCATCGGTATCGGCGGCACCGCTGAGAAAGCGATGGTGATGGCGAAGGAATCGCTGATGGATCCGATCGACATTCAGGACGTGATCGCACGCGGCCCGAAGGACTGGATCGAAGAATTGCGCGTGGAACTGCACGAGAAGGTCAACGCGCTCGGTATCGGCGCACAGGGTCTCGGCGGTCTCGCCACCGTGCTCGACGTGAAGATCATGGCCGCGCCGACGCACGCCGCGTCCAAGCCGATCGCGATCATCCCGAACTGCGCGGCCACCCGTCACGCGCACTTCACGCTGGACGGCTCAGGCGCCGCCAAACTCGAAGCGCCGTCGCTCGACGCATGGCCGAACGTGCATTGGCAGCCGGACACGGAGAAGAGCAAGCGCGTCGACCTGAACACGCTCACGCCGGAAGAAGTCGCCGCGTGGACGCCGGGCCAGACGCTGCTCCTGTCGGGCAAGATGTTGACGGGCCGCGACGCGGCCCACAAGCGCATTGCCGACATGCTGGCGAAGGGCGAAAAGCTGCCCGTCGACTTCACGAACCGCGTGATTTACTACGTCGGCCCGGTCGATCCGGTGCGCGATGAAGCCGTCGGCCCCGCAGGCCCGACCACGGCAACGCGCATGGACAAGTTCACCGAGACGATGCTGGCGCAAACCGGCCTGATTTCGATGATCGGCAAAGCCGAGCGCGGCCCGGTCGCGATCGAAGCGATCAAGAAGCACAAGGCCGCTTACCTGATGGCCGTGGGCGGCGCAGCGTACCTCGTGTCCAAAGCGATTCGCAGCGCGAAGGTGCTCGCGTTCGAAGACCTCGGCATGGAAGCGATCTACGAGTTCGACGTGCAGGATATGCCGGTCACGGTGGCCGTCGATTCGAACGGCACCTCCGTGCACCAGACCGGCCCGAAGGAATGGCAAGCCAAGATCGGCAAGATTCCGGTCGCGACGGTTTGATTCGCCGCTAGCGCCTGTTACGTATGTCGAAGAGCCGGGACTGCGGTCCCGGCTTTTTTGTTGCCGCGCGCAACGCGACACGCGACACCTGAAACAATGTCAAAAGATATGTCTGTTCCCTTGGCTTTTTCAGGTATGGCGTTTATTGTTGTTGAAAATTCAAAGTCCCACAAAGGAAATACCATGCAAGGCGACAAGAAAGTTATCGAGTACCTGAACTCGCAACTGAAGAACGAACTGACTGCGATCAACCAGTACTTTCTGCACGCGCGGATGTATAAGCACTGGGGCCTCGAGAAACTCGGCAAGCATGAATACGACGAATCGATCGGCGAAATGAAGCATGCCGACTGGCTGATCGAACGCATTTTCATGCTCGACGGTCTGCCGAACCTGCAAGACCTGCACAAGCTGCTGATCGGTGAGGAAACGAAAGAAATCCTCGAATGCGATCTGAAGCTCGAACAGATTTCGCAGAGCACCTGCAAGGAAGCGATCGTGTACTGCGAGTCGGTTCGTGATTTCATCTCGCGCGAAATCTTCACGAAAATTCTCGACGACACCGAAGAACATATCGACTGGCTCGAAACGCAGATCGACCTGATCGACAAGGTCGGGATCCAGAACTATCAGCAATCCGCAATGGGCTCGGTCGAGTCCTGATCGCATTACGGCGCAACCGCCCGCACCCCGCACGCGCCCCGTTCATGGGTCGGCCCGTTCGCAACGGAGCGGGTACTGGCGGCGGTGCGCTTGGTGGACGCCCGGCGGAAGTGCTCTGGGGAGGCGCCCTGAATCCCGTCCCCGTGGAATGTCCTGACGAAGTGCTTCCGGAAAGCGCGCCGAACAGCGTCTCTAATGGGGAGTTCTGCACGAACTCCTCCCCGGGAGGCGCCGCACGGCAAGTCCCGCTAGGGCACGCCGCGCGGGCGATATACTTGCGCACCTTCCCTGGTTTTCCTTGAACGCCGTGCCGCACGCATCCTCTTCGCCTATGCCCGCAGAATCACCGTCTACGACAACAGAAATGTTCACGTCTGGCGCGGGATCGCGCGCACCGGTCGGCATTTTCGATTCGGGTCTCGGTGGCTTGTCGGTATTGCGGGCGGTGCGCGCACAACTGCCTGACGAGGCAATCCTGTACGCCGCCGACTCGCTCTACGCCCCCTACGGCGAGCGCGACGACGATTTCATCGCCGACCGCACGCTCGCAATCGGCGAATGGCTGGTCAAGCAAGGCGCGAAGGCCTTGGTGGTCGCCTGCAACACCGCAACCGCGCAGTCAATCGCGATGGTTCGCGAGAAGCTGCCTATTCCACTGGTCGGCGTCGAACCCGGTATCAAACCCGCTGCATTGCAGTCGAAAACTCGCGTCGCGGGCGTGCTCGCCACCCAGGTGACGCTGCGCAGCGCGCGCTTCCAGGCGCTGCTCGAACGCTACGCGGCCGATTGCCGCTTTCTTTGCCAGCCGGGCCACGGACTCGTGCAGGCGGTGGAACGCTGCGACGTCGGCTCCGCCGAACTGCGCGAACTGCTGCGCGGCTACCTGCAGCCTATGCTCGACGCGGGCGCGGACACGCTGGTGCTCGGCTGCACGCACTACCCGTTCCTCGACGCGGCGATTCGCGACATCGTCAGCGACCGGCTGGTGTTGATCGACACGAGCGTCGCGATTGCGCGCCAGTTGGAACGGGTGCTGGACCAACACGGCCTGCGCGCGGCGCCGGAAAGCGCGGGCGCTGTTCTGCCCCGCTTTTATTCCACCGGGGACGGCTCGCATCAGCAGCAACTGGCAGCCAGCCTGCTACATATCGACGCGACAGTCGAACAGGTGTCGATTCCCTCGCGGCGCACGGCGGCTCCAAACTCCCAAGCTGCCTGAACTCCTGACCCACGCGTTTTTTTGCCGCGCCGACACGCGCTTTTACAGGAGCGCTGCGAACTCCCGCGCGCCTTTCCAATGGCTTTGGGAGTGACTTTGGGGCGCCTGTTGGAGAGACCGCTCGGAGGCGCCGTGGGAGCGCCTTTAGGCCGCCTTTAGGCCGCCTTGACGCCCCCTTTTCGCCCCAACGGCCACCCGCCGCCCGATTTCGTCCTTTAGACGAAACCCTTCTAAGAGTCTGGTTTTGTTACAAAAAATTGGCCAGGACGCTTGCCAAACGGCTCAAACATAATGATAATAATTCGCATTAACGTTAGCTATGACGCCTGCCATGATTGTCTGTGTCTGCAAGTCCGTTTCTGACCGAAAGATCCGTGCCTCGATCGCGGAAGGCGTCGATTCGTTCGACGAGTTGCAGTTCGAACTTGGCGTCGCTTCCTGCTGTGGAAAATGCGCGGAGTCCGTCCGCGACGTCATGATGCAGAGCGGCGTATGCGCGAGCCGCTGTGGTTTCGAGCATAATCCCCAGGCTGTCCCGCTGACGTTCTACGAACGCAAGGCCGCCTGAGACCGAGTATCAAGGCGCGGCTGACGCCGCGCCTCGGGTGCCTGCCGCCCACTGCCGCTCTTCGCTGTTCAAGCGTTATCCCACTGCCGTCAGCAAGCCAGTATTCGTACCAGCCAGCTACCCGCTCACCCCTCACAGGAGTTCGAGATGGAATTGCTGATTGGTTTCGTGACTACTTTGTTCATTTCGCTGCTGATTTTTCGAACATGACGACGTCTTGTCTGACGCGCTGCATTCACAGCGCGCCGCCACGCTGATATGCCGGCCTCGCATACCGTTTCAGCCGGCGCCATGCCGGCTTCGTCCACCCGAGCGAACTCCCGCGTCCTGACAGCCACCGCACTGGTTGCTGCGATTCACGTCGCGCTGCTGGCCGTGGTGATGACCTTGCGGCACGACCCTGTTCAACCGGTCCTCGAATCGCGCGTGATGACCGCGCAGTTGCTGCCGCCGGCGCCGGTTGCCACGCCCGTCGCGATACAGTCGATCGCACCGCCGCCGCCCACGCCGACGCCGCCGGTTCACACCAAGCCGAAAGTCCAGCCGAAGCCGGCTCCGACGCCCAAGCCGACGCCGACGCCTTTACCGGTGGCCGCCGCGCCCTCGCCGACGCCCGTCGCCGCACCCGATCCTACGCCGCCCGCGCCGGCCGCCCCTGTCGCGCCGCCAGCTGCTGCCGCGCCGGCCGTTAGCCGTCAGACGATAGAGGTCAGCGCGCCCAAGAACGTCTCGCACCTTAATTGCGAACTGGTGAAGCCTGATTACCCACCGCTATCCAGGCGGCGTGGTGAAACCGGCACCGCCACCGTGCGGTTCGTGGTCGGCCTGACGGGCAAGCTGGAAGACATCCAGCTACAACAGAGCAGCGGCTTCAGCCGTCTCGACGACGCTGCGCTCGCCGCCGTACACGCGACTACCTGCAAGCCATTTCTCGAGAACGGCCAGCCGATTCGAGCCGCTTATACCCGGCCTTACAACTTCAGTCTGAGCGACTGAAGCAGATTTCAAAAAAAGGAATTGCAATGCAAAACTACGGACTGGCGCACGTCTGGGCGCAAGGGGATTTCGTGACGCGCGGCATCGCGCTCGCGCTGCTGATCATGTCGGTCATGTCGTGGAGCGTGATCGTGATCAAGGGCTGGAATGTGATGCGCCTGAAGCGCCTCACGAAGAACGCCGAACAGGCGTTCTGGCACTCGGACGATCTCGCCGACGGCGTCAACAAACTCGGCGCCGGCTCGTCGACCCCGCAAGACAATCCGTTCCTCGCACTGGCGCTGTCGGGTCAGGAAGCGGCCGATCACCATCATCAGACACAACCGCATCTGCACGACCGCATGGACGTGTCGGATTGGATCACGCGCTGCCTGAAGGACACGATGGACGAAAGCGTCGCCCGCATGCAGAGCGGTCTCGCGATTCTCGCGTCGATCGGCAGCACGGCGCCGTTCGTCGGTCTGTTCGGCACGGTGTGGGGCATCTATCACGCGCTGCTGGCGATTGGCGCGAGTGGTCAGTCGTCGATCGATCAGGTCGCCGGCCCGGTTGGCGAAGCGTTGATCATGACCGCGTTCGGCCTTTTCGTCGCGATTCCGGCAGTGCTTGGCTACAACGCACTGACGCGCGCCAACAAGGCGGTGGTGGCCAAATTGAGCCGCTTTGCGCACGGTCTGCACGCATTCTTCGTGACGGGCGCGCGACTGTCGTCGTCCAAGCGCGGCGACGGCCTGCGGCTCGCCGCGCGCACGAACTGATCAGCGAGGCAATCCAATGGCAATGAGCCCCTTCGCCTCCGACGATGACGACGGCCTGATGAACGAAATCAACATGACGCCGCTCGTCGACGTGATGTTGGTTCTCCTGATCGTCTTCATGGTGACGATTCCGGTGATTCGTCATGCGGTCAAGATCGATCTGCCGCATGCAAGCAGCCAGAAAGAAGACACCAAGCCCGCGCAGGTGACCGTCACGGTCGACGCCGACGGCAACGTCATGTGGGACGACAAAAAGGTCGACGACACCGCACTGCGCGCGAAAATTGCAGAGGCCGCGCAAGCGAACCCGCAACCCGAGTTGCATCTCGACGCGGACCGCAAGGTTCCGTACGAAAAAGTGGCGGAAGTGATGTCGGCGGCACAGGCCGGCGGCCTGACCAAGATCGGCTTCGTGACCCAACCGAAAGCGAAGTAATGCGATAAAAGCCCTTTAAAAAAGGGCTGAAAAGTAAAAGGCCTTCATCGTCAGATGAAGGCCTTTTTTTGTGCGCACTCGGCGCCTTCGGGCGGCGGGATCATTTGCCATCGGTCGAAGATTGATAGCTACCTGAATCACCGCATGCGACAGCCGTGATCGACACGGACAGCGCGGTCAGCCCTATCAGGCCCGCTATGATAGCGGCCATGAGTTTTCGCATAAGAGACTCCTTAGCGAAGGGATTTCACTATAGGCCCGGGAGCGCGAGCATTCAAGCAAACGGCCATTGAAAGTACTCATGACAGGCCGCGCTTAAATGCTAAAAGCGATGTTGTCGCGTGTGAGAAGTGCTATGGGGAAATCGCGAACGAAGACAGCGCGGCAGCGGCTTTTTCCTCGCGCGCGGGACACTCGCCCATAATGTGTTTGCCGTCGTCGGGATCGAGCATCTCGACCAGATAATCGACAAACGCACGCACCGCCGGCACCATCCCCTGCCGCGACACGAATACGGCGTACAACTGCGGCGTCGGGAAGGTCCAACCCGGCATGACCGGCGACAATTGCCCCGCTCGCAACGCGGCGCCATACATCATCTCCGGCAACGCGGCGATACCGACACCACCGAGCACCGCTTCGCGAATCGTCATCAGATCCGCGGTGACGAGGCGCGGCTCGTGTTCGTGCGCGTGCCGCGTGCCGTCGGGCGCGATCAGGTTGTAGACGTGGCGTCCGTCGCCCGTCGGCACGTCGAGCGTTTCGAAGCGGCTCAGATCGGCCGGCAGCAACGGCGGCGCATTCTGTTGCAACAGGCTCGGCGCGCCGACCAGCATTTGCTGCGTGCGCCACAGCGGCCGCACTACGATGTTGGCGTTCTCCGGCGGATCGGAGCGCACCCGCAGCGCAACGTCGATCGAATCCTCGAACAGATCGATCACGCGGTTCGTCACGCGCATGACCACACGCACTTCCGGATAGCGATGCATGAACTCAGGCAGGATCTGCGACAGAATCGTCTGCGAAATCGTGACCGGCACGCTGACGCGCACTGTGCCGCGCGGCGATGAGCGCAGTTGCTGAACGACGTTGACGGCCGCCTGCGCCTCGCTCAGCATCGCCTGACAATGCTGATAGAACAGTTGCCCGGCTTCGGTCAGCGCCAGCTTGCGCGTGGATCGCTGCAGCAGGCGCACGCCGAGCGACGCTTCGAGCTCGGTCAGCCGGCGCGACAGCCGCGACTTGGAGATGCCGAGCACGCGTTCGGCGGCAGAAAAACCGCCATGTTCGACGACCTGCGAAAAATACATCAGGTCGTTCAGGTTGTGTGAATCGATCTTCATCTCATCGTTCCAGTAATAGAACAATCCATTGCGCGAGGGCGGCTGGCACCCCGGAAAACGGTCCCTATAATAGCTCCATGTTTCAAAAATAACGCTATTCCCCATTTTTTGAGGTGACTTTGATGAGCACGACCCGCACGATCGAACGCACGTTTCCCGCCGTTCGCACGACCGAGGGTGGCGGCTTTATCGTCCATCGCCCGTTTCCGACCCGCATGCTGATGGACTTCGATCCGTTCCTGCTGCTCGACGAAATGGGCCCGATCGACTACGCACCGGGCGAGGCCAAAGGCGCGCCCGACCATCCGCACCGCGGCTTCGAAACGGTCACTTATGTGCTGGAGGGCCAGTTCGGCCACAAGGACTCGGCCGGCCATTCCGGCACCCTGCACGCCGGCGACGTGCAATGGATGACCGCGGGCGCGGGCGTCGTGCACAGCGAGATGCCGGACCCGTCGTTCGTCCGCACAGGCGGGCGCGTGCACGGCTTGCAGTTGTGGGTGAATTTGCCGCGCCGCGACAAGATGATCGCGCCGCGCTATCAGGAAATGCCGTCGTCGAGCATTCCCGTAGCAACGTCCGCGGACGGCAAGGTGCGCGTCAAGGTGATCGCCGGCGAAGCGCTCGGCGTCAAGGCCGCGATCGAAACGCGCACGCCGATTCTGTATCAGCATTTCTCGCTGCAACCGGGCGCGACGATCCGGCAGCCGGTGCCCGCCGACTATCGCGTGTTTGCGTATAGCCTGTCGGGCAACGGGTTCTACGGCGAAGGCGAAGCGCGTCAGGAAATCGGTGCGCAGAAAATGGTCGTGTTCCAGAACGACGGTGACTCCGTGACGCTCACGGCCGGCGCGGAGCCGCTCGAAGTGCTGCTGCTCGGCGGCGTGCCGCTCAAGGAGCCGGTGGTGCGCTACGGTCCGTTCGTGATGAACACGGAAGACGAGATCCGCCAGGCCGTCGTCGATTACCAGGCCGGGCGCATGGGCGCGATCACGCATTGAGTCCCGGGCGGGCGAAGCACGCGCCGCCCGCGCCGCAACCCAAGGCGCGAAGGCCGGTAAATTCGTTCACAATAGCGATTCAGGCCTCGCGCCACGCCGTTGCGTCAAAACGGGCGGTGGCGCGCGGCGATTTCCGTCCCTGTTCAGGAGCGCGCATGGCAGAGCCCACCGTCACCGCCCACATCGGTTCGACGAATTTCCAGGTCCTTTTCGACGACGGCAAGCACACATGGCTTGCCGACGAGCCCGAGTCGCTCGGCGGCGGTGATCGCGGGCCGACACCCGTTTCGTTGTTGCTGTCGAGCCTCGGCGCGTGCACGTCGATCACGCTGAAAATGTACGCTCAGCGCAAGGAATGGCCGCTCGCCGACGTACGCGTGACGCTCTCGCTCGAAACCGGCGACGCGGGCACGACCATCGACCGCAAAATCGTGCTGGAAGGCGATCTGTCCGACGAGCAGCGGGAACGGCTCTTGCAAATTGCCAATCAGTGCCCGGTTCACAAGATCCTCACGCACTCGATCACGATCCGTTCAGGGCTCGCCGTCGCTTAACGCTTTCATAGGAAGCCGTCGTTTTGAATTTCGAACACCTTATCCAGATCAACGACCCGTTGAATCCGTTTGTCGAGTCGATGACCCGCGAGCAGTTGTGGGAGGGGCTCGTGCTGCGCGCCGAACAGCCGCAACTCTTCGTGATGGGGCTCGACAGCTGCACGATTCTCTCGCGCGACGGCAACGTGCTCGAGCGAGAGCTGCACTACGGCCAGGCGACCGTACGCGACCGCGTCACGCTGGACCAAAGCCAGAGCGTGCGCTACGACATTCTGCCGACGGCGGACTACGTCGGCGGCTCGCTCACCATGACCATCGAGCAACCGGACGAACTGCAGCTGTTTCTGCGCTTCGAGTACGCGACCACGTTGCCCGAATCGACGGATCCCGACGCGCATCAAACGCAGGAGATCGTGAAGTCGGCGTATCGCGAGAACGATATCGATACCGTTCGGCTCATCCGTCAGTATGTGCAGGCCAAGCAGGAACCCGGCTCGCTGCATTGAATTTCGCGGGCGCCCTTCCCGCCCCGCTCGCCATCGATTGCAAGGCCGCTGGTCGAAGCGGCGGCCTTGGCCAGATTTCTCCGTTTTGTCGCCGCCTTGGTCGCTCGACTATCGAAACAAAAATTCGATCAACTTCCTTAACTTGTAAATAGGAATAGTTATCATTTAGAATTAATCCATCGAATCGACCAACAGCTAAAAACCAATGACCGATACTGCGCGCCCTTCGACACTCAGCCTGCGCCGCCCCGCGGCCGCGCTGACCAGCCGTCCGAAAGCCTCCACGGCGGCGGCGACCAGCCAGAAGCCTGGCGCGGATCGCGCCAAGGCATCATCGGGCGAGACGTCGGAGCGGATCGTACGCAGCGACGCGCTGCTGCAAGGACATAGCCACGTCAGCATCGTGCACAACGGCGAGACCTACCAGTTGCGCGCAACGCGCCTGGGCAAGTTGATTCTGACGAAGTAAGGACGAACAGCGGTAACTACCGGGTATTGTGGGGACCACCTCCCAGAGAGGTGTTGGGCATTAGCCAGCCACGACGGCTTGCACGTGAGAATTAGACCCCTTCGTGCAGACACCAAGCCAGCCGTCGCAGCCAGCCAGGCCGCTTTTTTGGTCCTCACTCGATGCGGCCACACGCAACGGCGTGTGCCGATCATGCAGACAATGAAAAAAGCCGTGGGATGATGTCATCTCCACGGCTTTTCTGTTTGGCGCGGCGCTTAACGGTGCATCAGATGCATCCAGTCGCGGCGCCGGGTATTGAGTTATTTCGGCCTTGCTTCGGCGTTACCTCGGCGTCACTTCGAAGCCCAGCCCCAGAACATCAACCACCATGCGCTGTCGACCACGGCCAGTGCCGCGACGAACCACATCATCGCGAGGCCGCGCTGAACGAAGCGTTCGCTGTAGCGGCGCGTAACGAGCCAGGCGAGCCATGCGCTCCACAGATTGGCGATCGCCAGAATCGCGATACGCATGTCCGACGCCCACCACAACGACACATGCTCCGCGCGCAACAGCGACAGCGTGGTAGCGGACAGGCCGAGGAACACGCCCGCGCCGGCAATCGGAATCAGCCCTTGCGTCAGATGATGCAAACGCACGGCATTGAAGCGCCCCAGCATGCGCGTCGCGCCCATCAGCAGCATCAGCAGCGCGGTGCCGTACACCAACGCCGTGGCGAGGATGTAGCCGATCACCATCGTGCCGTCGAGCCACGAAAACACATCGTTCTGCTCGGGGTAATGCGTGAACAGGAACCACGGCGCATTGGTGTCGAGCGGCCACGTAATGTCGTGATCGACCAGCCAGGTCGCGAAGAACATCTTCAGATCGACGAACCAGCGCGACGCGGTCCAGTGGAACGCGCCGATCGCAATGCCGAGCAGACCGTACAGGATCAACGCGGTGTCCCACGGGTTCGCCTGCTTGTCGCCCAACTGAACCACTTCCGAGGACGGCGCGCGCCACGTCAACGCAATCGCGTCGCGGTGCCCGCTGCAACGGCCGCACATATGGCAGGCCGACGCGCCCTTCATATTGCGCAACGGCACGAGCGGCGCGCAATTGATCGGAATCACGCGATGCCCATGCTCGCCGTTCTTGTAGGAACGGCGCCAGGCGTCTTCATCGACTTTGTAGTGAAACGGCGCGAGCCGCGCCAGAAGCGAAAAGACCCCGTTGACGGGGCACAGATACTTGCACCAGACACGTTTTTCGCGCCCGTAGAGCAAGCCGATGATCATCGCCGCGAAGGTCGAACCGCCCAGCACCAGCAGCACGGCCTTCGGATACTGGTAGACGCTCACCATCTGACCGTAGATGGTGGTGATGCCGAATGCGACGAACGGCCAGCCGCCCCAGCGCATCCAGTGCGGAATCGCCCAGCCTCGCCCGTATTTGCTGGCGAATTCGGCGAGCGCGCCTTCGGGGCACAGCACGCCGCACCAGACACGGCCGAGCATGACCATCGAAAGCAGCACGAACGGCCACCAGATTCCCCAGAAGACGAACTGCGCCGCCAGCGTGAGGTTATTCCACAAGTGCGCCGTGTCGTCCGGCAGCGGCATGACCGCCGGCACCAGAATCAGAAACGCGTAGACCGCCACCACGACCCACTGAATGCCGCGAATCGCGGCGCCGTGGCGCTGCATCCACTGCCCGGCCGCCGCAAGGCGGCCCGGGCGGGTCATCACGGTGCTCATGCCGCGCGCCCGGCGGCTTGTTGTACCGGCTTGCGGTTTGCACGGCGCAACAGCAGATACACCACCGCCCAGTACACCGCGTACGCCAGCAGATTCATCATTGCCGGATGCGCGCGATAGCCGGTGAGCGTGGCGACCAGCGAACCGAAGGTGCTCGAGTCGTCGAGAATCGCCGACGAGTTCCACATCTGATCGACGAGCGTCGGCAGGATTTCCTTGTCGATCAGCTTGTCCACGCCGGTCTGGAACAGGCCCGCGCCGAGGAACAACAGCATGATTTCAGTGACGCGGAAAAACAGCCGCCACGAGAAGAACTTGCCGCCCAGTTGCAGCACGTAGAAGGTCAGGAACGCGAGCGCGAGGCCGATTACGACCGCGAGCATCTGGCTGCCGTCCACGTGACCGGACTGGCCGAAACCGAGACCGTACAGGAAGATCACCGTTTCGCTGCCTTCACGCGCGATCGCCAACGCCACCAGCAACGCGACGCCCCACCAGTTCGAATCGCGCTGGCTCTTTTGCAGCGACTGCTCCATGTCTCGCTTGAGCGAGCGGCCATGCTGCTTCATCCACAGCACCATTTGCACGATCAGCACGCAGGCGATCAGCACCATCGCCGTCTGGAAATAATCCTGCGCGTCACCGGAAAGCACCTCGGTGAAACCGACCAGCGCCGCGCCGAGCGCCACCGCCGCGATCAATCCGGCTGCGACGCCACCCCACAGGTACGGCAAGCCGCGGCGCGCATCGTCATCGCCATTTTTCAGCCACGCGTACAGAATGCCGACGACCAGCAGCGCCTCGACACTTTCCCGCCATACGACGAACAGAATCTGACCCATCCAAGCTCTCCCTCTACCCTTCTACTGCCTTGGCGAACACACGAACCGCCGACGGCCCGCGCTCGCAGCTGAGGCCATTACTTCGCGACGATGACACCCTGCGCCTGCTGATGAAAATCGTCGAAAAACTTGTACTCGCCCGGTTCCAGCGGCGCGATCACCACGAACGAATCCGCACCGGGCGCCAAAACCTTTTCCTTACGCAACTGAACGCTTTCGAATTCAGCCGCGCCCTTGCCCGTGTTGCGCACTTCGATCTTGATACGCTGCCCCGCCGGCACTTCGATGCGTGCCGGATTCAACTTGCCGTCGTTCATTTCCAGCTTGAAGGTCGGCAGGTCGGCTGCGTGCGCTGCGCCCGCCAGCAAAAGCGTGGTGGCGAAGGTTGCGATCTTTCGGTTAATTCTCATCAGCCTTTCCGGAAAACGTGGCGCAGTGCGGGTTCATCAACGACACGCCGCCTGCTGCATGGATTCATTCATCCCATTCACCCACGCGCGGCCACGCGGCAAAGCGCGGCCACACATGACGATGCGCGGCGATCAGTAGCCGCCCTTCTTGCCGATACCGGCGAAGGTGAAGTCGTATTCGAGCGTGATCGGCTTGAACCACGGGCCTACACCGGTTTCCTTGTCGACGTGACGGCCGAAAGCCATATGGCCCGTTTGCATCGGCGCTTCGACGATCATCTTCAGGTGATACTTGCCTGGGCCTTGCAGCTTGACGTTATCGCCGTAGTGCGGGCCGTCGTTGGCGACCATCGCCATCATGTCGCCCTTTTGCGTCTGGTTCGAACCGGCTTTCGTCAGCTCATAACGCACTTGCAGATACGGCATCCAGTCGCCTTCGGCGAAACCGGTCGGATTGTTCTTGACCGCGTGAATGTCGGCCTCGAGGTGGATGTCCGAGTCCGAGGCTTTGCGCATCATGCCTTCGGGTTCCATCGTGATCGGCTGCAGATAGACCGCGCCGATTTCCATGCCGCCCTGAATCTGCTGCTTGCCGATCGGGTACTCCGCTGCCGTTGCCGACAACGCCGCGACCGCGGCCACCGCTGCTGCGCCACCACGCACAAATGAAGAAATCCGCATTGAAACTCCTTGTTTTTTTATCAGACTCGAATCGAACCCATTGGAACAGTGCGTTGCGCAGGCTTTGATGCAGCAGCCCCAGGCCTTGATATCCACGGCCGATCGGAGCCTAAGCGCTATACGAACGTTAATGCGAACTATTCTCAATATTGGTTGAGTTTATCATCGATCGCGAGGGAGAACAATTCAGAACGCACGCAAAGCCCTATGCCAGCAGGGTCTTAAGGTGCTTTTAAGGAAGTGCGCGGTGATGACATGGCGCGCTGCCGGGCGAGTGCCGGGCAGCGGTCGACAGGGCGCGATGCGGCGCCGCGCCCTGCGGCGGAAGGACGCATTATTCGACGCCGGACACGTGATCGCCGACGTTCGCGCCGAACACGCGCTGGCGCAGCAAGGCGAGCTGGTCGCGCGTTTGCGCGGCCTTTTCGAACTCGAGGTTCTTGGCGTGCTCCATCATCTGCTTTTCGAGGCGCTTGAGCTCCTTGGCAAGCTGCTTCTCGGACATGTCCTCGAATTTCGCGCGCGTCTGCTGTTCCTTCAGTTCGGCGCGGGCGTCGTCGACGTTGTACACACCGTCGATAATGTCGCGAATGCGCTTGACCACGCCGCGCGGCGTAATGCCGTTTTCGAGGTTGAAGGCAATCTGCTTGTTGCGCCGCCGCTCGGTTTCGTCGATGGCTCGGCGCATCGAGTCGGTGATCCTGTCGGCGTAGAGAATCGCCTTGCCGTTCACATTACGCGCCGCCCGGCCGATGGTCTGGATCAGCGAGCGCTCGGCACGCAGGAAGCCTTCCTTGTCCGCGTCGAGAATGGCGACGAGCGACACTTCCGGGATATCCAGCCCTTCGCGCAGCAGGTTGATCCCGACCAGCACGTCGAAGGTGCCAAGCCGCAGATCGCGGATGATTTCAACCCGCTCCACCGTATCGATGTCGCTATGCAGATAACGCACCTTGACGCCATGGTCGGCCAGAAACTCGGTCAACTGCTCGGCCATGCGCTTGGTCAGCACCGTTACCAGCACGCGGTCGCCCACCTTGACGCGCTCGTTGATCTCGCCTAGTACGTCGTCGACCTGGCTGCGCGCCGGCCGCACTTCGATTTCCGGATCGACGAGACCCGTGGGGCGCACCAGCTGCTCCGCCACCTGCCCGGCCGTTTTCTGCTCGTAGTCCGCCGGCGTGGCCGAGACGAACACCACCTGGCGCATCTTGCGTTCGAACTCGTTGAATTTGAGCGGCCGGTTATCGAGCGCCGACGGCAGGCGGAAACCGTAGTCGACCAGATTCTCTTTACGTGCCCGGTCGCCGTTGTACATGCCGTTCAACTGCCCGATCAGCACATGCGATTCGTCCAGCATCATGATCGCGTCTGGCGGCAGGTAATCGACCAGCGTGGGCGGCGGTTCGCCCGGCGCCGCGCCCGAGAAATGCCGCGAGTAGTTCTCGATGCCCTTGCAGAAGCCCAGTTCCTGCAGCATTTCCAGGTCGAAGCGCGTGCGCTGCTCGAGCCGCTGCGCTTCAACCAGCTTGCCGCCGCTGTAGAAGAATTCGAGCCGCTCACGCAGTTCGTTCTTGATCGTTTCCACCGCGCGCACCACGGTATCGCGCGGTGTCACATAGTGCGACGATGGATACACCGTAAAGCGCGGAATCTTCTGACGCACGCGGCCGGTGAGCGGATCGAACAGTTGCAGCGTTTCGATTTCGTCGTCGAACAACTCGATGCGCACCGCCATTTCGGCATGCTCGGCCGGGAAAATATCGATCGTGTCGCCGCGCACGCGAAACGAGCCGCGCTGGAAGTCGGCCTCGTTGCGGTTGTACTGCATGGCGATCAGCCGCGCGATGATGTCGCGCTGGCCGAGCTTGTCGCCGGTGCGCAGCGTCAGAATCATCTTGTGGTATTCGGACGGATTGCCGATACCGTAAATCGCCGACACCGTCGCCACGATCACCACGTCGCGCCGCTCCATCAGGCTCTTGGTGGCCGATAGCCGCATCTGCTCGATGTGCTCGTTGATCGACGAGTCCTTCTCGATGAACAGGTCGCGCTGCGGCACGTACGCTTCCGGCTGATAGTAGTCGTAGTACGAGACGAAGTACTCGACCGCATTGCGCGGGAAAAACTCGCGGAACTCCGAATACAGCTGCGCGGCAAGCGTCTTGTTCGGCGCGAACACGATGGCCGGGCGGCCGAGCCGCGCGATCGTGTTCGCCATGGTGAAGGTTTTGCCGGAGCCGGTTACGCCGAGCAGCGTCTGGAATGCGAGTCCGTCTTCGACGCCTTCGACGAGCGTGTCGATCGCCGTGGGCTGGTCGCCGGCGGGCGGATACGGCTGGTACAGCTGAAACGGCGAGCCTTCGAACCTGACGAATTTGGATTCGTCGAGCGTATCTTCGGCTTCAGTCAGATGTTGTTCGGACATGTGGGGCGGCGCCTGGCCTTGGGGCAAAGAACTATTCTAACGGGTTGCGGGAATCGAGGATCGAGCGGGTCTGCGTAGGCTTTTCAAGGGTTCGCGCGAGTCTGGTCGGGCGCGATGTTGTGGCCCTTTGGGGCGGTCGCAGGGCATTCGCTCATCGCGGCCAGGTGGCCGTGACGCCCCGTCGCCGCTCGGTTGCGGGCCGGTTTTCCGGTCTCTCCAGACGGCGTTGCGGACCTCGCCGCTCTTTTCAATTGGCGCCGGAGTGCCTGTTTTTCAAGCAAAAAATTCCATCCGTCCGGCCGTGTCGGCCAAAAAATGATCGCGAATTCGTTACAATGCGAAGCTGCACTCGCTCGCCGTTGTCCGCAGTCCGTTTGTGCCCTGCGCCGGACACCACTGCTGGCCCGGCCGTCCGCGATCGAAGCCGTCCTCTTTTCACTACTGCTGCCCATCCATCATGTCTCTGTTCTCCGCCGTCGAACTTGCTCCCCGCGACCCGATTCTGGGCCTGAACGAAGCCTTCAACGCCGATACGCGCACGACCAAGGTCAACCTTGGCGTCGGCGTGTACTTCAACGAAGAAGGCAAGATTCCGCTGTTGCGCGCGGTGCGCGACGCGGAAAAGGCCCGCGTCGACGCCGCGCTGCCGCGCGGGTATCTGCCGATCGAAGGTATCGCCGCTTACGATGCCGCCGTGCAGAAACTGCTGCTCGGCAACGACTCGCCGCTGATCGCAGCGGGCCGTGTCGTGACGGCGCAAGCATTGGGCGGCACGGGCGCGCTGAAGATCGGCGCGGACTTCCTGAAGCGTCTGAACCCGAACGCCAAGGTCGCGATCAGCGACCCGAGCTGGGAAAACCACCGCGCGCTGTTCGAAGGCGCAGGCTTCGAAGTCGTCTCGTACCCGTACTACGACGCGCACACCCACGGCGTGAATTTCGACGCCATGTTGAGCGCGCTGAACAGCTACGCCGCGGGCACCGTCGTCGTGCTGCACGCGTGCTGCCATAACCCGACCGGCGTGGACCTGAGCGTCGAGCAATGGAAGCAGGTTGTCGAAGTCGTCAAGGCGCGCGATCTGGTGCCGTTCCTCGACATCGCCTACCAGGGTTTCGGCGACAACATCGAAGCGGACGCTGCAGCCGTGCGTCTGTTCGCCGCGTCGGAACTGAACGTGTTCGTCTCGTCGTCGTTCTCGAAGTCGTTCTCGCTGTATGGCGAGCGCGTCGGCGCCCTGTCGATCATCACGGCAAGCAAGGAAGAAGCCGCTCGCGTGCTGTCGCAACTAAAGCGCGTGATCCGCACGAACTACTCGAACCCGCCGACGCACGGCGGCTCGGTGGTCGCGGCCGTGCTCGCTTCGCCGGAACTGCGCGCCACGTGGGAAACGGAACTGGCCGAAATGCGCGACCGTATCCGCGCGATGCGCAACGGTCTGGTCGAACGCCTGAAGGCTAGCGGCGTGGACCGTGACTTCAGCTTCGTGAACGCGCAACGCGGCATGTTCTCGTACTCGGGTCTGACGGCGCCGCAAGTGGACCGTCTGCGTGAAGAGTTCGGCATCTATGCCGTGAGCACGGGTCGCATCTGCGTGGCTGCGCTGAATACGCGCAACCTCGACGCGGTGGCCAGCGCGATCGCTCAAGTGTTGAAGTAAAGCATCGAGACGCGCGGGCATTCATTGCACGCGCTCTGCTTGAACTTGCTTGTGGAAACGGCGCCCTTTCGGGGCGCCGTTTTTTTGTGCCTGATTGCCTGTTACTTGCGACGTGAGCCGAGACGTTTGCGATGCAGCATGACTTGCCGCGACGACAGAGATCCACCTCTATTGCGCGCGCCGCCCGGACCCGCCGCTCTTCAGCGCGAATCCCGATGGATATCGTGCGTGACAAAGCCTGCATCGTTATTCGGCATGTCGAGCCAATCCGGTTGCGCGAGCGAACGACGAATGTCCTCCAGACCGCTTTGCCAATGTTCACGCATCGTCGACAGGCCGAACTGAAAGTCCTTGTAGTGCCCTTCGTATTCCTTCTCGCGGTAGATGAGGTGAATCACGTTGTAGCGCTTCGAACACGACAGATCTTCCGCGAGTTTGCACCACGGATCGTCACGCTGGTCCGACGGCACGCGTTCCAGCACCTCGCGCAACACGTGCCGGAAACGCTGCGACCGTTGCAGCATGTCGGTCACGAGACGTGTGCGGCTCGAATACTGGATGTCTTTCATACGCCCCTGGACATCGGTGATGTTGTCCGGCACAGGTCCGATCGCACTCCAGAGATCGACCTGAAACGCGAGCGTGTCACGGCGCGGTGTGGACTGGATCACCTCGTAGAGCGGCGTGTTCGACATCAAACCGCCGTCCCAGTAAAACTGGCCGTCGATCTCGACCGCCGCGAACCCTGGCGGCAGCGCACCGGAGGCCATGAAGTGCTCGGGCCTCAGTGTGGTGTGCGTGTTGTCGAAGTACGCGAAATTCCCCGAACCGCAATTGACCGCCCCCACCGAAACGCGCATTTCGCGCGAATTGATCCGGTCGAAATCGCAAAGCGCTTCGAGCGTGGCTTTTAGCGGCGTGGTGTCGTAGTAACTGGCCTGTTGCGGCGGCCCGGACACCGTGGGCAACGGCGGCGGGAAGCGGGGCACGAAAAAGCCCTTCTGCCCCTCGACGATGGCACCCATTGCCTGCGTTGCCGTGAACGCTTTGCGCACGGCTTCGCTGGAGTTGAAAAGCGCGTGCTCGATAAATGCCGGCAACGGCGGGCCGAAAGCCGGCTGGCAGATCGTCTCCCAGAATTTCAACAACCGCTCGACGCGCTTCTCCGGCGGATTGCCCGCAATGATGGCGGTGTTCAACGCGCCGATCGAAATGCCGGCCAGCCAGTTCGGCTCGATGCCGGCTTCGTGAAGCCCCTGGAAGACACCGGCCTGGTAGGCACCCAACGCACCGCCGCCTTGCAGCATCAGCGCAACGGTTTCGTAGTCAGGCAGATGGACGTGCCCGCCCAGGTGCTCAGCGGGCGCCGGACCGGCACCCTCGCCTTCCCCGTCGCCGGGCGCGGCGACGCGCGCCCGCTTGAGATTGCGTTGCGCCATGGGTGCCTCCTTATTGCATATACCAGCCGTGACTCACAATAAAGGACTGCCCGGTCAGCGCCGCCGTCGGGAAGGTCGACAGGAACAACACGGTCTGCGCGACGTCTTCCACGGTGGTGAAGATGCCGTCGACCGTACCGCCCAGCATGACACGCTTCACCACCTCTTCTTCGCTGATGCCCAGTTCCTTGGCCTGCTCCGGAATCTGCTTGTCGACGAGCGGCGTACGGACGAAACCGGGACACACCACATGCGAGCGCACGTTGTGCTTTGCGCCTTCCTTCGCGAGCACACGCGAGAGACCCAGCAATGCGTGCTTTGCCGTCACATAAGCCGACTTGAGAGGCGACGCTTCATGCGAGTGGACCGAACCCATGTAGATCACGATGCCGCCGCGATCGTCCTTGTACATATGCTTGAGCGCTGCCTTGGTGGTCAGGAAGGCGCCGTCCACGTGGATCGCCTGCATCTTCTTCCAGTCTGAAAACGAATAGTTTTCGATCGGATTGACGATCTGAATGCCGGCGTTGGAAATGAGAATATCGACCGCGCCGAGTTCCGCGGCGACCTTGTCGATACCCTGGTTGACGGCGTCTTCATTCGTGACGTCCATCGCTACGCCGATTGCCTTGCCACCGCCCTTTTTGATTTCTTCAGCGACGGCATTCGCCCCGTCCTGGTTCAGGTCGGCGATCGCGACGGCCGCGCCCGCTGCGGATAAGGTCAGCGCAATCTGCTTGCCGATGCCGCTTGCCGCGCCGGTCACCACCGCGACTTTGCCATTCAGATTTGTGTTCAGTGAAGACATCCAGAACCTCCATGCAGTTAATGAGCAATGAGACCACGGGCCGCGGGCGGCGTGAAGTCGGCCGAACGGTATAGGCCGTTCGGCCGAATGCTGCACTGCGGCCAACGCTGCTATTGTGCATGAACCGTGTGAACTCCATCGGTAAAAAGCATATTGCAGCTTATCTCTTTAAACTGGACGTTTTCAGCGGGATTCCGGTGGCATCACTAACAAGGAGGAATGCATGAATTATCGACGTCTGGGCCGCTCCGGCCTGCAAGTCAGCGAACTGTCCATCGGCTCGTGGGTCACCTACGGCAATCAGGTCGACAGCCACGCTGCACGTGAATCGCTGGCGGCCGCACGCGACGCGGGAGTCAACTTCTTCGACAACGCCGAGGTGTACGCCGGCGGCCAATCCGAAGAAATCATGGGGCAGGCGCTCAAAGAATTGGCGTGGCCGCGCGTGAGCTATGTGGTGTCGACAAAATTTTTCTGGGGACTCGCGGAAGCGCCGAACCAGTACCACACGCTGAACCGCAAATATCTTCTGAACGCAATCGATTCGTCGCTCAAACGTCTGCAACTCGACTATGTCGATCTGGTGTTCTGTCATCGTCCGGACCCGAACACGCCGGTGGAGGAAACCGTCTGGGCCATGAGCGACATGATCACTCGCGGCAAGGCGCTGTACTGGGGCACGTCCGAATGGAGCGCCGATGAAATCCGCGCCGCTTATGACATTGCGGAACGGCACCATCTGCACAAGCCGGTCATGGAGCAGCCGCAGTACAACCTGTTCCACCGCAACCGCGTCGAGCAGGAATACAAGCGGCTCTATGAGGATATCGGCCTTGGCCTGACCACCTGGAGCCCGCTTGCGTCCGGTCTGCTGACCGGCAAATACCGCGACGGCGTGCCGGCCGACAGCCGCGCGCAATTGCAAGGCTATGACTGGTTGCGCAAACAGGTCACCGACGCGGGCAAGAACGACGTGGTCGGCAAGCTCGGCGAAGTGGCTAACGAGTTAGGCTGCACGGTCGGCCAGCTCGCGATAGGCTGGATTCTGAAGAATCCCCATGTCAGCACGGTAATCACGGGGGCGTCGCGGGTCGAACAGATCGGCGAAAACATGAAGTCCGCCGAAGTGGCCGAGCGGATCACGCCTGAGATCAAGGAGCGGATCGAGGCAATTATCGGCGACGCGCACGACTGACAGGGCCGGCCACTGAACGCGTAACATGGATCCGGTGGATCGCAGCCAGTAACGTGTTACGCGGCACTCAATGCAAAGCGCCAGTGCGCAACGCGGCCTCGCGTACAATACGCGACCGCGCTGCACACCGGCGCCATATGCCCGCTGTGCAGCCGCATTGCATCTGCAGCGCCGAATCCGCCTTGGAGCGGCACGCCCTCTTTCAGCGTCTCCTCATCATGCTCAGCTACCGCCACGCCTTTCATGCAGGCAATCACGCCGACGTTCTGAAACACGCCGTCGTATTGCAACTCCTGCGCTACCTCGGTCAGAAGGACAAATCCTACTGGTATATCGACACGCACGCGGGCGCCGGTGTCTATTCGCTGAAGGAAGGTTACGCGACCAAAACCGGCGAATTCCAGACCGGCATCGCCAAACTGTGGGAACGCAACGATCTGCCGCCCATCTTCGCCGACTACGTCGACGAAGTGAGCGCGCTCAATCCGGACGGCCAGTTGCGCTTTTATCCCGGCTCGCCGTATATCGCGTGGCGGCAGATGCGTGAACAGGACCGCATGCGTCTGTTCGAACTGCACACCACCGAGATCGACGTGCTGCGCCACAATTTCCGCGACGCAGGCCGCCGCGCCATGCTGTATGCGG
Organism: Paraburkholderia sp. RL17-381-BIF-C; assembly: GCF_046026435.1. Lineage (NCBI taxonomy): Bacteria > Pseudomonadati > Pseudomonadota > Betaproteobacteria > Burkholderiales > Burkholderiaceae > Paraburkholderia > Paraburkholderia sp. RL17-381-BIF-C. The sequence goes on from NZ_JARESX010000067.1 coordinate 27,876, forward strand.
GCGACGGCTTCGACGGCATTCTCGCCTTGCTGCCGCCGGCGCCACGGCGCGCGCTGGTCTTGCTCGATCCTTCGTATGAGGACAAGCGCGACTACACGCGCACGTTGCGCAGCGTGGAAGAAAGCCTGAAGCGTTTCCCGACCGGCACGTATGCCATCTGGTATCCGCAAGTGAGGCGCCCTGAATCGCAGCGTTTCCCCGATCAGTTGAAGAAACTGCAGGAGCGTAACTGGCTCCACGTGAGCTTAACGGTCAGCAACCCGCCGGAAGACGGTTTTGGACTTTTCGGCAGCGGCATGTTCATCCTGAACCCGCCGTACACGCTGGCGAAAACACTGAAAGACCAGATGCCCTGGCTCGTCAAGGTGCTCGGCCAAGACAAGGCCGCACAGTTCAAGGTCGAGTATCGCGGCGACTGAGTAGTTGCTCGGCGCGCGCTGCAAGCGCGAGTAGCTCGCCAAGCCACGTGGGCCCTGTCGCCGGTCACGCGCAAGTATCGCGCGCAGCCGGCTGCCCGCTCCGTCATTCCCGCCTACTTGAGCTGCGCCGCGGCCTTGTGGGCGAAGTCGTTGGTATAGGTCGCGTTCAGGTCGATCTTTTTCGGGTCGAGCCGGGTATCGAACGAGGACAGCGCGCGTAACGAGGTCGCCGGGCCGTCCGCGGGCATCAGTCCGTCCGGGGAGTAGGCGTCGCGCACGTTGTGGAAAGCCTCCACATAAAGCGCCGGGTCGTTGAGCAGATAGGCCGGCGGCACCATTTTCAGCAGATCCGCATCGCTCGCGGTCTGCAGCCAATGATCCGCGCGCACGATTGCATTGGCGAGCGCCTGGGTAGTCTTCGGATACTTCTGGATGAAACTGTCCGACGCATAAAGCGTCGCCGCCGGCATCGTCCCGCCGAACACCTCTTGCGTGCCCTTCACCGTGCGCGTATCCACCAGTATTTTGATCGCGCCGGTGCGAGCCAGTTTGGTCATCATCGGATCGACGTTGGAAAGCGCGTCGATCTGCCCGCCGCTCACTGCCGCGAGCACCGAGGCGCCGCTGCCCACACCGATCGCCGAAATCTCGTTGCGCTGCACGCCCGCTTTGCGCAAAGCCACGGTGAGCACGAGATCCGTCGACGAACCCGGCGCACTCACCCCGACTTTCGCGCCTTTGAAGTCAGCCATCGTCTTGAGTTGATCCGCCTTCGACTTCAACACCGCGACAACGATCTGCGGCGCGCGCCCCATCAATGCGAAGGCCCGGTAGTGCTGCCCTTTCTCCTGCATGAACAGCGTGTGCTCGAATGCGCCCGCGCCTACGTCGGCACTACCGCCCACCACCGCTTCCAGCGCTTTCGATCCACCCGCGAAGTCTTCGAGCGTGACATCGAGGCCTTCGTCCTTGAAGTAGCCCAGCTGTTGCGCGGCGAGTACCGGCAGATAGTAGAGACCCGGCAGACCACCGACGGCCATCGTCAGCGCAGGCTTTTCCGGTGTCTCTTTGGCGAGCGCGGCGGCAGGCAGCGTGGCCAGCGCAAGCAGCGTGACGCAGGCACTGGCGGCCTGTCGCATCCAGTAAGTCGGCATTCAATGTCTCCTTATTCTGTTTTTCGTTCGATTCGGCAACCGCGCGATCGATGCATGGCCAGAGTCGCCGGCGAAAGACCGCGCGATGATTGTCGTCGGACGGTTTCGCCCGCGCCATGCGCCCAAACCCCAATGGCGCGGGCCACGAGGGCTCGTCACTGGCTCGAAGACACAGATGTTGCCGCGAGCGTCCTCCCGGTGGCCCGCGCAATAGCCGCTCACCGAGGCATTAGTGGAGGTGAAGAAGAACCGCCGGCAACAATCGCGCACGAGCGCTTATTGCGAACGAGGCGCTGGATGAGGCTGTGGCTGTGGCTGTGGCTGTGGCTGTGGCTGTGGCTGAGTTGGCCGCGACGTGGCCCCGCCTACGGGCAGCGGGATATAAGGCGCAACCACGATCGGGATCGACGAGTTCGGCGCCAATTCGGTCGGTGTCGCGATGGGCTGCGCTTCGACGATTGGCTGCCGTGAAAGCGGCGCGGTCTGGAGCACGGTTCCGCTCTGACCGTCGCTGATACCATTTTGCGAGTCGAGAATCGTCGGCTTACGCGTGCCGGCCGACGCAGCAGAAGCGCTCGACGCGGCAAAAACCATTGCCATCGAGGCTGCAATGGTCAAGACCAGGAGGAATTGGTGCGGGCGGGCAGATGGCATGAGCGGGCCGGTTGAGTTTGAGAAGCCGGATTGCGCAGGAAACGCTTTACCTTACCGCGACAGTAGCCACGAAGCTAGTCGATATTCGCCACGAGTAGCTTCCGGGCGCCGCCCCACCTGAATTTTCAACGCCCAGATGTGACAAAGCCCCGCATAGACGGGGCTCAACACTTTACTGCCATGGCCGCGCAATAGCGCTACCGGGTCACACTTGATGCATTTGAAACTTACAGCGAGTAGCCGCCGGTTTCGAGCGAACGGATGCGCTGTTCGAGTTGGACGATATCCGAAGACGACGCCAGGTACTCTTCACGACGGGTGCGTTCAGCAGTTTCAAACCAGGTGCTCAGCTTTTCAAGTACGTATGCAAACATGATGTTCTCCAAGGATCAGATTGAATCCCCGGTGGATTGGGCATCAGGGATTTCCCGTAAAAGGGTTAACCCGGATTATAGACCTATGGTGCAACCATGCTAGTGAAATGCCCGCATGACGTGCATTCCGTTTTGGAATGGTGCACGAGCATGGTGCGTGCAACTTATTGATTTTGCTGAATTCAACTCGACTTTTTTGTCATGTCTGATCTCGCCCCTTATTTTTAAGCACAATATTGGTGCTTAACCCACTCGGGCGCCACCTAACGCAGCCTTCGGGTAGCACCGGACGTCGCAAGACATCAAATCGGATGACAACCCTGCCCCGCAACCAGGTCGGAATCGGCGAGCCGCTCGATAATTGGACAATCGGGGCGATCATCGCCGTGGCAATGGTCGGCCAGGTGCGCCAACGTGTCGCGCATGTCGGTCAGTTCGGCAATCCGGCGATCCAGGTCGGCAACGTGTTCTAGCGCAATTTTCTTCACTTCGACGCTGGCGCGGGAGCGATCGTGCCACAGCGCCAGCAGCCGTCGAATATCTTCGACCAGAAAGCCGAGCCGTCGCGCCTGACGAATGAAACGCAGCGAATGAACCTCCTGCGGCCCGTATACGCGATAGCCGGCACTCGTGCGCGCCTTCGCCGCCAGCAGGCCGACGCTTTCGTAGTAGCGAATCATTTTCGCCGTGACGCCCGACGCGCGGGCCGCTTCGCCGATATTCATGGCCGTTTCCCCAGTGTGAGAGTCGATCCTACACCTTCCCATAATGGGAAGGTCATCACCCAATTGCGGATCGGCAGGCATAATTCAACTGGCGCACTATCCATTTTCCGAGGCAATCCCAATGACGATCGAATTCCAGGTTGAAGGTATGAGCTGCCAGCATTGCGTCGCGGCGGTCACGAACGCAATCCGCGAACACGATGAAGCCGCGCAAGTCCAGGTGGACCTGAGCGCCGGGCGCGTGACGGTCGAATCGGCGCAACCGGCCGAGACGCTGAAGGCCGCCATCGACGAAGCCGGCTACACGGTGACGAACGTGACAAGCCGCGCAACGACGAACGCGTCCGGCGCAGTCCGTTAAGCGAGTTCACGGCATGTTCAAAGTTGCTGTCATCGGCGCCTCCGGGCTGCTAGGCCGCGCGCTCGCAGACGAACTGACCCAGCGGGCCGGCTGGCAAGTGGTGGCCACATCGTTTAGTCGGCCGGCGCCGGGCACAGTCGCGCTGGACATTCGCGACGCGCGGGCAGTCGAGCAGTTCGTCGAGCGCGAAGCGCCGGACGCGCTGGTGGTTGCCGCGGCGGAGCGCCGGCCGGACGTGTGCGAGCATGATCCGGCGCCGGCCCGCGCGCTGAACGTCGATGCAGTGCGCACCCTCGCCGCGGCGGCAAACCGGCGCGGCGCATGGACACTGTCGATCTCCACCGATTACGTGTTCGACGGCACGCACCCGCCCTACGAGCACGATTGCGCGCCGGCGCCGCTCAATGCCTACGGGCGCAGCAAGCTCGAAGGTGAGCGCGCGCTGGCTGAATCGACCGATCTCGGCTGCGTACTGCGCTTGCCGCTGCTGTACGGACCGATCGTCGGTTGGGCGGAGTCGGCCGTGACGAGCCTCGTGCCGGCGATCGCAGCATCGGCTGCGCCGGCTGCCCAACCTGCGGTCATGGATGCCTGGGCGATCCGTTATCCCACCTTCACGCCGGATGTCGCGTTCGTGATCCGGCAGATGCTCGAACTGCATGCACGTGGTGACGCAATTCGCGGCATCGTGCAATGGTCGGGCGACGAACCGATGAACAAGTACGAGATCGCGGTTCGCCTTGCCGAAGCGCTGCAACTCGACGCGCACCTGACACCGCAACGCACGCCGATCGATGCGACGCCGCGCCCGCATAACTGCCATCTGGCTTCGACCCGGCTCGAGGCACTCGGGATTGGCCGCCGCACGCCGTTCGATACGGCGATCCGGCAAGTGTTAAGCGCGTTTCCATGGCACGGTGACGCGCGCGCGTAGAATGTCTTATCCTGCGGGTGAGACTGGCCACGCCAGATCGCCCGTATTCTGATGTGTGCAACGCGGCTGGCTAGACGACCCGGCGTTAAGGCGCACTTGCCCGCAGCAAGCCTGCCTCAGTGAAAATCACGGCTTGCCGTCGCCAGTTCACCGAGCCATTCGCTGTGGTCCTCAAGGCGATGGGCGACGAGATGGATCACCTCGCCCCGGTTTTTCTGTTTCGCCTTGCCTGCCTGATTTTCGCGAACGTCATGGCCGGCATGGTCGCCACCGGTAGCCACACCGTCGTCGCGTTGCAAAACGCCGTACACCGCCAGCAACGATGCGCCCAGCAAAACCTTGCGCTGCTTCTCCACCAACGACGGCCAGACGATCACATTGATCGAACCGGTCTCGTCTTCGATGGAAACGAACACCGTGCCATTTGCCGTGCCTGGCCGTTGTCGCACGGTGACGATGCCGCACGCTCTCGCGAGCGTGCCGTGCTGACAGACGGCGAGTTCGGCGGCCGTGCGAAAACGCTGCCGCGCAAGACGCGCGCGCAATAGTGCGAGCGGATGACGATTGAGCGTGAGGCCGAGGCTCGCATAATCATCGACGATTTCGCGGCTTTCGGCTGCCTGCGGCAATGCCAACGGCGCTTCGGCGATCGGCGCGTCGCGCAGCAATTTGGGCACCGTATGCTGCGCCGTCACAGCCCACCACGCTTCGCGTCGATGTCCCGCGATACTGACCAGCGCGTTCGCCGCGGCAAGCGCTTCGAGATCGCGCCGCGCCAAGGCCGCGCGGCGCGCCAGATCGTCGACATCGGTAAACTGCGCCTCGTTGCGAGCCTCCATGATGCGTTGCGCGGCCCCTTGCGCCAGACCTTTGATCAGATGCATGCCGATGCGCACGGCGGGACCGCGAGCGCCATAGGTGCCGGACGGCTGAAACACGCGAGCCGTCAATCTCCGTGCCGCGCGCCCGATCGTTCTGCTGACCGTCAGATGCCGCAGCGAAAGATCGCGCAATTGCTGCGCAGATAGTACGGTCTGCTGACGATGCAAACAGGTCTCTTCCGCGGAGATCCGCTGCCCTTCATGATCGCGCCTCTCGAATGTCGACTCCCAATCGCTCAAAGTCACGTCGGGCGGCAATACCTTGACGCCGTGCCGCTTCGCGTCCTGAACCAGTTGCGATGGCGAGTAAAACCCCAGCGGTTGACTGTTCAGCAAACCCGCCAGAAAAGCCGCCGGTTCATAGCGCTTCAACCACGCGCTGAGATAGACGAGCAACGCGAAACTCGCCGCATGGCTCTCTGGAAAACCATACTCGCCGAAGCCTTCGATCTGTTTGCAGATACGCTCGATAAACGCCGGCTCATAGCCACGCTTGAGCATCCGCTCGTTCAAATCCTTCTGATACTTCGCAAGATTGCCACTGCGTCGCCATGCGGCCATGGCACGCCGCAACTGATCGGCCTGCTCACCGGTATATTCGGCCGCAACCATCGCCAGATGCATCACCTGTTCCTGGAAAATCGGCACCCCGAGCGTACGTTCGAGCACGGGACGCAGTTCGTCCTTCGCGTAGTCGACCGGTTCGAGCCCCTGCTTGCGGCGCAGATAGGGATGCACCATGCCGCCCTGAATCGGCCCCGGCCGCACGATCGCCACTTCGATCACGAGATCGTAGTACTTGTTGGGCTTCAGGCGCGGCAGCATGCTTTGCTGCGCACGCGATTCGATCTGGAATACGCCGATCGTATCGGCATGGCCGCACATTTCGTAGACGGCCCGATCCTCGCGCGCAATATCCTGCACCCTGAACTTCGGAAAACCGCGCCTCAATGCGACGAACTCCAGCGCGCGCCGGATCGCCGACAACATGCCGAGCGCCAGCACGTCGACTTTCAGCAACTTGAGCGCGTCGATATCGTCCTTGTCCCATTCGATCACGCTGCGGTCTTTCATCGTGGCGTTTTCGATCGGCACGAGCCGCGACAGCTTGTCTTTCGCGATCACAAACCCGCCGACGTGTTGCGACAGATGACGCGGAAAAGCGCGCAACTCTTTGGTCAAGCGAATCAGATTCTGCGTGATGTGCGAGTTGGCGTCGAAGCCCGCTTCGGCCAGATATCTGGCGACCGCATCCGTGCCGTCCCACCATTGTTGCGACTTGCTGATCCGCTCGATCAACGACGCCTCGAGACCCAGCGCCTTGCCCACATCCTTTAGCGCGCTACGCGCGTGATACGTAATCAGCGATGCAGTGAGCGCCGCCCGATGGCGGCCGTACTTCGTGTAGATATATTGGATCACCTCTTCGCGCCGCTGATGCTCGAAGTCGACGTCGATATCAGGCGGTTCGTTGCGCGCGCGGGAGATGAATCGCTCGATCAGCATGTTCATGTGCACCGGATCGATTTCCGTCACATGCAGGCAGTAACAGACGATCGAATTCGCCGCCGAACCTCGCCCCTGACAGAGAATGTTTCTGGAGCGCGCGAAACTCACGATATCGTGCACCGTCAGAAAATACTTTTCGTATTTCAGATCGGCAATCAGTGCCAACTCTTTTTCGATCTGACCGATTCGCTTCAGGTCCATGCCTTTGGGCCAGCGCTCCATCGCGCCGGCCATGACCAGCTTGCGCAGATAACTCGATGGCGACTCGCCGGCGGGCACCAGTTCCTCGGGATACTCATACTTGAGTTCATCGAGCGAGAAGCGGCATAGCGCAGCGATACGCAGCGTTTCTTCCAGCGTATCGCGCGGATACAGTTTGCCGAGCCGTACACGCGTACGCATATGCCGCTCCGCATTCGCTTCGAGCGCGTGACCGCACGCCGATAGCGGCGTGACGAGGCCGATGGCGGTCATCGTGTCCTGCAAAGGCTTGCGCGATCGCGCATGCATCAGAACGCCACCTGCCGCGACCAACGGCAACCCACTCGCTTTTGAAATCATGCGCAAGGCGTCGATCTGAAGATCGTCGCTACCTGTCTGCCAGAGTTCCAGTGCGATCCACGCCCGTTGTGCAGCGAACGATGCAAGCCAATGCGCGCAACGCAGCGTATGCGAGAGCGTCGCCGTACGTTGCGGCACGAGCATCAGGACGCAATCGGGCAGTGTCTTCAGATGTGCGAGATGGGGCAACGCATCGGTAAAGTCGGACGGACCGAGCCGATAACTGCCTTTGTCCGCGCGCGATCGAGCCAGTGTGATCAACTCGGAAAGATTGCCGTAACCGTTGCGATTGGTTGCTAGCGCAACCAGGGTGCAGAAGGGTTCGCCGGTATCGTCGGTCAGATTGAGTTCGCTGCCGATGATCAGATGAGGGAGGGGTTTTAATGCCTCGGGTTCCTCGGGTTCCTCGGGTTCCTCGGTTTCCGCGGGTTCCTCGGTTTCCGCGGGTTCCTCGGTTTCACGTTCTGCTGCTCCGGTTTCCGACGCGCCTTCCGAAGGCGCTTTCGATTGCGCCGCCTTTGCCTTTGCCTTGTCCTCGCGCTCTTTCTGCTGCCGGTCCCGCTCGTCCTTGAGCTCCCTCAACGCCGTATGAGCTCGAACGACGCCTGCCAGCGAACATTCATCGGTGATCGCGAGCGCGCTATAGCCGCGCGACATCGCCTGCTCGACGAGTTCATGAGGATGCGAAGCGCCACGCAGGAAAGAGAAATTAGTCAGGCAATGCAACTCCGCATACGCCGGCAAATGGGTGGCGAGTGCCTGCTGCGCAAGGAACGATGGCGGCGATAGGGGCATGATGTTCAGCCGAACAAACCTTGCAGATACCACTCGCCGCTAAGACGTTCGCGGTAGACCCAGAACATATGACCGCGGTCATCGGCCGCGACGTAGTAATCGCGCTCGACAGTGTTGCCGTCCCACCACCCTGCTTCGATCCGTTCGGTACGCGTGAGCATTTTCAGCGGCCGACGATAGATCGGCCGCTGGTCGCGCATCATCAGGCGCAACGGCTTATCGAGCATCCAGACCGGGCGAGGTTGAGAAGGCAACGCGCTGTCGGGTAAGTCGAGGGATGCCTGCGCGTTGCCGGGTTGCGGTGTGGATGTGCTGGTGTTTTTTGCGCTATTTGTTCTGGATAGGAGTCGGGTTGCCTGGGTTGTCTGGGTTGCCTGGGTTGCCTGGGTTGCCTGGGTTGCCTGGGTTGCCTGGGTTGCCTGGGTTGCTTGCGTGGCCTGCGTGACCGTCTCGCCGTCTTCATGCCTTTTTTCCGCCGCAGCGTGCCGCAACTCATCGGTCAGCCAGGTTTTGTCCGCTTTGACTTTCGACCGGGACTTAGCCGGCGAGCGCTTCTTGAGTGAAAACGCTTGCGCCTGGTAGGCTTCGACGCGCATTGCCCGCTCGGGACGATGATCGTCCCGCACCGACATCTGCAGCACATTCTCCGGCCCCAACCGCGCGCTCAAGCGTTCAAGCAGACGCGCAATCGAATCGCCGTCCGATTCGGGCATGGGAAACAACGTGTCCGACTGCCCGGCATATTCACTGATCTGATCCGCCACCAGCTTCAACTCGATAACCGGTGCCGCCAGCACCGTCTGATTCAACTTTTCCCGCAGCAACCAGATCAGGTGCTCGGCATCGCGCGACGGTATGGCCCAGGCAACCTTCAGGCTCGATGTCTTCGGCGCATGACGGGATGCCAATTCATGCTCGAGCAGCAACGTATAACCGCTGAGCGCTGCATGATGCGCGCTCAGCCAGCCGGCCAATTGCACAATCAGCCGACGCGCGGCGAACAGCAAGGCATCCGCGTTATCGACCCGCGAGGGTAATTCCAGTTGCGCGTGGAACGACGCCGGCGCACGAAACGACTCACGTGGATCCGGACGCGTGCCATACGCCTGCGCCAGCAGATCCAGAACTCCGCTGCCGAAACGTCGCACGACACCCGAGCGTGGCAACTGACGCAAATCGGCCAGCGTCGCGCAGCCGACATGCGAAAACGCATCGCGATGCGCCGGCGTGACCGGCAGCAGCGATACGGATAAACCATCCAGCACACGCGCGAGTGAAGTCTCCTTCACCACATGCCAGCGACGCCCCTGCTGAACGCAGCGCGCCTGCGCCAACAGCCACGCCCCCCAGGCGGTCGGCGCACAGGCAATACGCGCCGTATAGCCGAACTCCGCCACCGTGGCAGACACCCGCGACAACAACGCGTGCAAGCCGCCGAACAATCTCAACCCCGAACCGACTTCGAGTAACAGGGTATGCGCGTCGGCGAGAGACACTTTCGGTGTGTACGTGAGCAATGCAAGCGCGATTGATTCGAACGACTGAGTTTCGCGGGCGGGATCGGCGGCAAGCAGTTCAAGCTCCGGCGTCAACGCCAACGCATAGGAACGCGATTGACCCGCCTGCACACCGGCGCGCAGGGCGTCGAAATCCGGCATCAGAATGTGCGCATGATCGGCTAATGCGTAACAACGCCCCTCACGGATTTCTTCGACATTGTGAGGTTGGTCTGCCTCGTCGCGCGACTCACGTCGATTCGGCTTCGCGAGCGAACCATCCGGGAGCGGCATAAGAGGCTTCACCGCTTCCAGTGACAAGAGTGGCAATGTGACTGCGATCCACAGCATGTTTGATCTTGAGTCCTTGATGGCTGCCGACTCCGTTTTCCGGCAACAAACCGCTTTGTAAAGGCAAAACGAGTCGAAGAGGTTCAGCTGGCGGCGGCCCCCGGCGCTTGAAGATGTCGATCGACAAACCGATCTCCTGTAGCCATTGACGACGGTTGATCGTCTGCGCATTGGCCGGCAAGAGCGGCTCGCAAATCATTCGCAATGGTGCTGGGGAAGATTGCCTGGCTGCCTCGACAGGCCGGATCAAAAATGCCAGCGACGCCGACTCCTGAGCCGCCACTTGCAGGCGCCGGACCTTGTCGGCGCGCGCATTCGGCAACCAAACCAGGACCGCGCCGATGCCATCTTGCTTCAAGGCCTGAGCGGCGGCCCACAGGGCCTGGTCTTCACTCGAGCGCACCCATAAGACTCGCTCGACATCGACGCCCCAAGCCCTCAATGCGGCGGCGCATGGTTGATACGGAGGCGCCACAAGCATGACATGCCGCTCGGCTTGCTTCGTCAGATGACAAAGCGCATGAGATAGCAGACGTACTTCACCCACGCCACCATGTTCGATCAACAATTCCGTCAACCCACCGGCCGACCAGCCTTGTCCCGGCAACAATCGATCCAACGCGGCATAACCGCTGGAGATCACGCGCGAGTCTGCCTCGGCAAGCTCATTGCCCTGCCACACCTGACGCCGCAATTGAGACGACAGCGCGGTCGTCGCCAGCTGAATCGCTGCTGCCATAGACACGCTCTTGAATAGGGAATGCTCCGCCCTGCCCGGCACCGGGCAAGCATGAGTCGACGATCTTTCACTGTATATTTATACAGTATTTTGAGATGAATGTTAAGACAGCGGGAGACTACGCGATGCGCGTAGGAGAAGCTTGAGGGAGGGGACGAAACTGTTTTTTGTGGCAGCTTTATATTTTCTTACAAGAGCTATTTTTGCTTTAGCTTGAGCGATTTGAAAGGATGAGAATCGAGTATGGGTACCGAAACGATCACACGAAACTGAGGCGTTGCTTGCAGAAGTCGACAAAGCGCAGATGAGCGATGGCACGGTGCCTGTCGGTGCGAGCAGCGGCGGGGATGTCGTGCCACAGTGAAGCAGCGGTGACGTTGAGAGCGCCGCTGGCTGTGCCGGGGGCGGCTGCGGTGCGGGTGAGCCGCGCAGGCGTGGAGGC
>NZ_JARESX010000068.1:0-39094 GCF_046026435.1 Paraburkholderia sp. RL17-381-BIF-C
CACTGCAAGACCTGCGATATCAAGGACCCGACGCAGAACATCGTGTGGGTCACACCTGAAGGTGGCGGCGGTCCGAACTACCCGAACATGTAATTCATGCTTCACCTGCCTTCGCAACGCCGGATTCTTAATGACGGCGCTGTGAAGGCAGAACCAGTCAGCTCCGCCCCACCGCTTCAATCCGCTCCCGCACTTTCGCCACGACCGGCGCCCAGTCGCCAACGCGCGGTTGTCGAACCAGTTCAATCGAATCGTACCAGGCCGTCACCGGCGACTCATCGCCCCAGAACCACGCGGAAACGTGATCGATCATCAGGCAGGTCGGCAGACCGAGCGCCCCCGCCAGATGCGCGGGCCCGCTATCGATCGTGACGACCAGATCCAGATTCGCCAGCAACGCCGCGACATCGTCGAAGCCGGACTGAAAATGATGCGTCAGATCGACGACGTCGAGACCCTTGGCGCGCCACTGTGCAACCGTCTCTCCGCGCCCCGGCGACAAAGCAAAATAGCTCACGTCCGGCACGTTCAACAGAGGTTCGATTTGCTCGACGGGCACTGAACGCCGCATGTCGCGGATATGGTCCGGATTGCCGTTCCACACCAGCCCGACCTTGCGACTGCCGCGCCGCGCCGCCGTGTGCGCTTCGACTCGTTCGCGCCACGCCTGCTCACGCGCAGGGTCAGCGCTCAGATACGGTGCGCCCCATCCCGCTGCGTCGACAATGCCGAGCCGCAGCGGCAAGCTCATCAGTCCGCAGTGAAAATCGGGCTGCGTTTCCAGACTCGTTTCGAGCGGCAAATCCACTGGCAACATGCGTTCGAACAAATGCCGCAACGGACCGTCGTGACCGAAAATCACCCGGCCGCCCTCGCGTCGCGCCCGTTCGGCCAGCATTGGCAGAAAGCGCACTGCCCAGAGACAGTCGCCATTGCCCTGCTCGCCATAAACCACCAACGTCTTGCCGGCAAGCGATTCACCCTGCCAGGGCGCGCTGATCGCGGCGAGCGCCTGCTGGGCGTTGTTCAGTTCGCCGCCAGCAAACACGACGCGCGATTCGTAATGCGTCCAACCCTCCGCAAAACGCCCGCTGCGAATCTCGAGTTCCGACAGATCGAACAGCGCATGGGCGTTCTGCGGCGAGAGCATCAGGACTTGCCGGAGCAACGCCTCGGCCTCGGCGAAGCGTGCCTGCTCCTTGATACACAACGCCAGCTTATGCAGCGCGACTGGATTGCCGGGCACGACGCGCACGGCTTCGCGCAACAGCGCCTCGGCGGTGGCGAAGTCGTCGCGCTGCTGCACGGCCGCCGCGCGCCAGATCAGCGCGTTGGCGTCTTCGGCATGGTGCGAGAGGAGCAGCCCGGTGGCGGAGTCGACCAGCGCCCAATCGCGCAGCACGAAGGCGGTCTGCGCAATCGTGTGCAGCAGCGTGGGTTCGCAGGAAGAATCGAGTTGGTATGCGCGCACCAGCGCAGCAAGCGCCTCGCGCTGACTCGCCTTGTCGCCCCCGGCGTGTTGCAGCAGCGCCTGGCCGAACGTGAAGCAGTCGCCGGCCACGGCGTTGGGCGCGGCGGCACGCGCGCGTAGATCCGCGAGACGGCTTGCTGCCGGCTCGGCGCTGAAATCAGTCATGAGAGACGACACTGCCCGCGTAGAACCAAAAAAGATACGTTCGACGCAGACGCGTTACGGCGCGCTGGCCGCGATCTTCGGCGTGCTGACGGACACGTCGCCGCATTGCGCGCGATGGCGCAGCGCATGATCGATCAGCACCAGCGCGAGCATCGATTCGGCGATCGGCGTGGCGCGAATGCCGACGCACGGGTCATGCCGCCCGAACGTTTCGACGACAACCGGCTGCCCCGCCTTGTCGATCGAGCGGCGCGGCGTGCGAATGCTCGAAGTCGGCTTGATCGCAATCGACACCGTGATGTCCTGCCCGGTCGAAATGCCGCCGAGCACGCCGCCCGCGTGATTGCCGACGAAGCCCTCCGGCGTCAATTCGTCGCCATGTACCGAGCCGCGCTGCGCGACGCTCGCAAAGCCCGCGCCGATCTCGACGCCCTTCACCGCGTTGATGCCCATCATGGCGTGCGCAATGTCGGCGTCGAGACGGTCGAACAGCGGCTCGCCGAGACCGACCGGCACGCCGGACGCCACGACGTTGATGCGCGCGCCGATCGAGTCGCCATCTTTGCGCAGCGCGTCCATATACGCCTCAAGTTGCGGCACGATCTCCGCATTGGGCACGAAGAACGGGTTCTCGCGCACCTGCGCCCAGTCGACGAACGGCACGTCGATTTCACCGAGCGCGGCCATATAGCCGCGAATCTCGGTGCCGAACTTCTCGCGCAGCCACTTCTTGGCGACCGCGCCCGCGGCCACCGTGGGCGCCGTGAGGCGAGCCGACGAACGGCCACCGCCGCGATAGTCGCGGATGCCGTATTTCTGCCAGTAGGTGTAGTCGGCGTGGCCCGGCCGGAAGGTGTCGGCAATGTTGCCGTAGTCTTTGCTGCGCTGGTCCGTGTTGCGGATCAGGAGCGCGATCGGCGCGCCGGTGGTCTGGCCTTCGAACACGCCCGACAGGATCTCGACCTTGTCTTCTTCCTGACGCTGCGTGACGTGCCGCGACGTGCCGGGCTTGCGACGGTCGAGTTCCAGTTGAATGTCGGCTTCGTTGAGCGCCATGCCCGGCGGGCAGCCGTCGATCACGCAGCCGATAGCGGGACCGTGCGATTCGCCGAAGGTCGTGACAGTGAAAAGCGTACCGAGCGTGTTGCCGGACATGGGCGTCGTCCAAAGAAATGCGGGGAAAGCGCTATTATGCCAGCCCCGTGGCAAGCGGACCGCGTCGTGCAACCGTTCTGGCCGATCGGCCAGGGTACGCCTCGCCCGCTGCGTCGCTCGCCTTGTCGGCACACACCTTGGGCGCGACTGGGGATTCATCCGCGATACCGCGCGCCGATTAGCCGTTCACCCAACCCGGCGGCGCGCAAAACGCCGCCATGCGGAAATGTCTGCTTCGGGAGCGCCCACCGCCTGGCCGGCAAGCAGTGCCTGTTCCTACTACTTCCGCGCCCCGCGCAATTCGGTGACGATCTGCTGCAGGTTCTCCGGCGTCGCCTGCGCCGGATCGAGCGGCTCACCCACTGCCAGCGTCAGACGGCTCATGACGCCCTTCTGGATCGGCCGCGGCCAGCGCGCGTCGTCCGCGCGCGAAAACACGCTGCCCCACAATCCGCGCAGCGCCATGGGGATGACCGGCGCCGGCGTGCGCCGGATGATCTCGGTCACGCCATGCCGGAACGGATTCATCTCGCCGGTTTTGGTGAGCTTGCCTTCCGGAAAGATGCAAACCAGATCGCCCTCGGCCAGCGCCTGCGCGCAGCGCTCGTAGGCTCGCGTCAATAACTGCGCGTCCTGATGCGCCGGCGCGATCGGAATCGCTTTCGCGTGACGGAACACCCAGCCGGCGAACGGCGTCCTGAAGATCTGATGGTCCATCACGAAACGGATCGGGCGCGGACTCTCGGCCATGATGACGATCGCGTCAACGAAGCTCACGTGGTTGCACACGAGTACGGCCGCGCCCTCCTCCGGAATCCGCTCGGCATGCACGAGGCGAATCCGGTAGAACGTGTGCACCAGCACCCACGCGATAAAGCGCAGCAGGAACTCGGGCACGAGCGAATAGATGTAGGTCGCCACCACGATGTTCAGCAGCGCGGTAACGAGAAAAATCGCCGGAATGCCGAAGCCTGCCGCGGTCAACGCCATGGCCATCAGCGACGAAACGATCATGAACAGCGAATTCAGAATGTTGTTCGCGGCAATGATTCGCGCCCGGTGGCTCGGCTGGCTGCGGCTCTGGATCAGCGCATACAGCGGTACGCTGTAGAGGCCGCCGAACATGGCGAGCAGGAAGAGATCAGCCAGCACGCGCCAGTGGGCGGGCCGCACGATGAATTCACCGATGCTCAACAGATGGCCCGCGGGCGGCAGCGCATGGCTCGCGAAAAACAGATCGATCGCGAACACGCTCATGCCGATCGAGCCGAGCGGCACGAGGCCGATTTCGATACGCCGCTTCGAGAGTTTTTCGCACATCAGCGAGCCGAGGCCAATGCCGATCGAAAACGTGCCGAGCAGCACGGTCACCACATCCGGATCGGCGGACAGCACGTTTTTCGCAAAACTGAAAAACGACGACAGGAAGATCGCGCCCACGAACCACAGCCAGGAGATCCCCAGCAGGCTCAAAAACACGGTACGGTTTTCGCGCGCCAGCTTCAGGTTGCGCCACGTCTCGCTGACCGGATTCCAGTTGATGCGCAGATCGGCTTGCGGCGCCGGCGTGAGCGGCACGAAGCTCGACACCACGCGCCCCACCAGCGCGATCGTGACGCAGGCGCCGGCCAGCACCACCGCGCCGTGCTCGACGAGACCCGCGCCCACCCCGCCGACAATCGTACCGATCAGGATCGCCACGAAGGTGCCCATTTCGACCATGCCGTTGCCGCCGACCAGCTCCGAACTCGACAGATGCTGCGGCAGGTATGAGTATTTGACCGGGCCGAACACGGTCGAATGGACGCCCATCAGAAATGTGCACAGGTACAGAAGCGGCGCGCTATGCAGCCAGAAACCCGCGCCGCCGATCAGCATCACCACGATTTCGAAACTCTTGACGAAACGCGTGAGCATTGCCTTGTCGTACTTGTCGGCAATCTGCCCGGAGGTGGCCGATAGCAGCACGAACGGCAGGATGAAGATGGCCGAAATCAGGAATGCCGCCGTTTTCGGATCGACGCCCGAAAAGCGCGCCGCCTGGTAGGTGACGAGCGACGTGAAGCCGATCTTGAAGACGTTGTCGTTCATCGCGCCGAGGAACTGGGTCCAGAAAAACGGCGCGAAACGGCGCTCGCCGAGCAGCCGGAACTGGGAGTCGTGACCCTCGGGTCGACGGGCGGCGCGGCGGGCAGCAGGTAACGGACGATCGCTCATGAAGTTCGGCAAGCAGGCTGGAGAGCAACAAAGATGAAAGCACCATGCGCACAACCCGGCGCGGGCGGGTCGCCGGGCAACACGTAGCGCCGGCCTGGCGGCCGAATAGGCGCACTCGCGCCCGCCTCGGCGGCGAGCCAGCTGGAGAGCCGGATAGGCAAGGCTGAACATGCAGACAAGCCCTGCGCCGGACACAAAAAAAGCGCGCGCTTTCGCGCGCGCCTTGACCGCCACTTCGCGCTCACGGCAACGACAGAACGTCGCAGTGAGTCGCCGCGCATTAACGCGCCGGCTGCTGTTCCGGCTGTTCTTCCGGCCAGTCGCGGATATAGGCCTTGAGCATGCGGTTTTCGAAGCCCTGCTCTTCCACCACCGCCTTGGCGACGTCGTAGAACGAGATCACGCCCATCAGCGTGCGGCTCTCCAGCACCGGCAGATAACGCACGTGATGCTCGAGCATCATGCGGCGAACTTCGTTGACGTCCGTTTCAGGCGTGCAGGTGAGCGGATGGTCGTCCATGACCTTGCGGATCGTGGAGGTGCCGACGCTGCCGCCGTTCTTGCTCAGCGTCGAAATAATTTCGCGGAAAGTCAGCATGCCGACGAGATCGCCATATTCCATCACAACCAGCGAGCCGATGTCGTGCTCCGCCATGGTATTGACTGCGTCGTGCAGCGTGGTATCCGGCGTAACCGTGAAAAGGGTGTTGCCTTTGACTTTGAGGATGTCGCTGACTCGCATGATCTGTCTCCCGTAATGCCCGCTAAGCTCGTAATACATCAATGATTTTCGATCCTAGCGGAAAGACCCATAAAAGGAAAGCGGCCCGCCCACCAAGGCGCACCGGCCATTCACCGGTTCGAGCCCGGCTCGCCGCGGCTGTGCGCATCGGGAAAACCGCGCTTGAAGCGCGGCGCGCCGGTGATAGGATGGCCGCCACTTTCACCTTTCGCGAGGCCGTTCGTGGCCTCGCCGCCTACGATGTCCGCCAACCGTTTCGACACGCTTGCGCTGCACGCCGGCGCCGCTCCTGACCCGACCACTGGCGCGCGCGCCACGCCGATCTACCAGACTACCTCGTTTTCGTTCCGCGATTCGGACCACGCCGCGGCGCTCTTCAATATGGAGCGCGCGGGTCACGTCTATTCGCGCATCTCGAATCCGACCGTTGCCGTGTTCGAGGAACGCGTGGCCGCGCTGGAAAACGGCGCGGGCGCGATCGGCACGGCGAGCGGCCAGGCGGCCTTGCATCTGGCCATCGCCACGCTGATGGGCGCAGGCTCGCATATCGTTGCCTCCAGCGCGCTGTACGGCGGCTCGCACAATCTGCTGCACTACACGTTGCGGCGCTTCGGCATCGAGACGACCTTCGTCAAACCGGGCGATCTCGACGCGTGGCGAGCCGCGCTGCGCCCGAATACGCGACTGCTGTTCGGCGAAACGCTCGGCAATCCGGGGCTCGACGTGCTCGATATCGCGGCCGTGGCGCAGATCGCGCATGAGCATCGCGTGCCGCTGCTGGTCGACTCGACCTTTACCACGCCGTACCTGCTCAAGCCCTTCGAGCACGGCGCGGACTTCGTTTATCACTCGGCCACCAAATTCCTCGGTGGCCATGGCACGACGATCGGCGGCGTGCTGGTGGACGGCGGCACGTTCGACTTCGAAGCCTCCGGGCGTTTCCCCGAATTCACCGAGCCTTACGACGGCTTTCACGGCATGGTGTTCACCGAGGAAAGCACCGTCGCTCCGTTCCTCTTGCGTGCGCGCCGCGAGGGTCTGCGCGACTTCGGCGCATGCCTGCATCCGCAGGCTGCGTGGCAACTGCTGCAAGGCATCGAAACACTGCCTTTGCGGATGGAGCGGCACGTTGCCAACACGCGCCGGGTGGTCGAATTCCTCGCCGGTCACGCCGCGGTCGAAACCGTCGCCTATCCGGAATTGCCGACGCACCCCGACCACGCGCTCGCGAGGCGCTTGCTGCCACGCGGTGCCGGCGCCGTGTTCAGCTTCAATCTGCGCGGCGACCGCGCCGCCGGACGCAGCTTCATCGAAGCGCTCTCGCTGTTCTCGCATCTCGCGAACGTGGGCGACGCGCGCTCACTGGTCATCCATCCCGCATCGACCACGCACTTTCGCATGGACGCCGCCGCGCTCGCCGCAGCCGGCATCGCCGAAGGCACGATCCGCCTCTCGATCGGACTCGAAGATCCCGACGATCTGATCGACGACCTCAAGCGCGCGCTAAAGGCGTCGCAAAAAGCGAGCAGTTCGAGCGCGCCGCAAGGCGGCGCATCCGGCACTGCCGCCCAACCCCGCCCGGAGTCCGCATGATCCTCACCGTTCAAGGCAAGCCCGTCTATGCGTACACCGGCGGCAAAGCGTTCGACGCGCACCTGTCAACCGCCGTATTCATCCACGGCGCCGAGCATGATCACAGCGTATGGGCGCTGCAAACCCGCTACTTCGCGCATCACGGTTTCGGCGTGCTGGCCGTGGATTTGCCCGGCCACTGCCGCAGCAGCGGCCCGGCCCTGACCACCGTGCCAGCCATGGCTGACTGGCTGGCCGCGCTGCTCGACGCCGCGGGTGTGCAACGCGCCTTCGTAGCCGGCCACAGCATGGGCTCGCTGATCGCGCTCGACTTCGCCGGCCGCTATCCCGAGCGGGCAACGCACCTCGCCCTGCTCGCCACGGCGGTGCCGATGACCGTCTCCGATGCACTGCTCGACGCCGCTCTGAACCGTGAACCCGAAGCGATCGGCATGGTGAACGCGTGGTCGCATTCGACCATTGCGGCCAAGCCTTCCTGCCCGGGCCCCGGCTTCTGGTTGCACGGCATGAACCAGCGGCTCATGGAGCGCGTCTCGGCGCGCGGTGAACCGCACCTGTTCCATACCGACTTCACCGCCTGCAATAGTTACGCGGACGGCCTCGCCCGTGCCGTGCAGGTGCGCTGCGCCACGCGCCTGATCGTGGGGCGGCGTGACGCGATGACACCACCGCGCGCAGCCAGGGCGCTCGCGGGCGCACTGGAGCAAACAGGCGTACCGGTCGACACGGTCATGCTCGAAGCCGGCCACGCGTTGATGACCGAGCAACCCGACGCCACGCTAGACGCCCTCTTCAGCTTCGCGACCAGAACTCCTCACACGGTTCGATGAACGTTGCGAGCCATCACGATAACTGCGCTGGGAGCGCTGCGCCATTGGCCGAATGGCCAGGTTGCGCGCATGGCCCGATAGCCGCACAATGGATCAAGCCTGTCCTGTTTCGAGCGCGTGTGTCCGGCATGCCGGCGCACGCCGGAGCATCGAGAAGCGTAGCAATCCGGAGGCCGTGATGGCTCAAACCGCGCACACCGATCACTTCGCGAGTTTCGCGGAGTTCTATCCGTACTATCTGAGCGAGCATCGCAATACGGTCTCGCGGCGGCTGCACTTCGTGGGATCGCTCGGCGTGATCGGCTGTCTTGCCATGACGCTCGCCACCGGCGACTGGCTATGGCTGCCCGCTGCCGTGATCTGCGGATACGGCTTCGCCTGGGTCGGGCATTTCTTCTTCGAGAGGAATCGGCCGGCTACCTTCCGGCATCCGCTTTACAGCCTGATGGGTGATTGGGTGATGTTCAAGGACATTTGCGTCGGCAAGATTTCGTTGTAGCGAGGCGCTAGCTTTTCCGCTGCTTCGAAGTTTCCACTGCGGCCGCCTTTCGCTACATCAAGCGCTCGCACGCTGCCTCAACCCGCCTCGTCCGGCATCACGCCGCATGCTGCGGCATGGAAGGCGCGCCAGATTCGTCCTCCGCAGCGCGCGCGGCACGGTCGGCTGCTCGCGCGGCAAGTAAGGCGGCGAGCGTCACTTTCAGCTTGTCGTTTTCGAGCGCCGCCAGCAGCATTTCTCCGTCCACACGCGTGGACGCCAGTTCGAGCTGATATCCGAGTTCCGCGCGGTCGATTACGAACAGTCCGAACAGGCGCTCGACAGTGATTTGCGCCGGATTCGCCAGCAGCAGGAAATGCGGACGCGAGTCGTCCTCCTGCAAGCGCGCGATCCACTCGATCTCTTCGAGCTTTTCCAGCAGGTTGAGCGTGGTGTCCATATCGCGGCGAAGCATGCGTGAAAGTTCGGGCACCGTATAGCCGCGCTTGCCGGCGTCGCGTGCTTCCGAGAGGCGCGCGAGCAGTTCGAGCGAGTCGAACAGATTGCTGCCTTCGAAGGTGGGCCGGTGAAACTGCCCAATGCGAATGGCCGGCAACGCGGACGCGATCATCGCGCCCGCCAGCGTGATGAACCAGCACAGGTACATCCACAGCAGAAACAGCGGCACGGCCGCAAATGCGCCATACACCGCGGTGTAGGTTGGAATGCGCCGCACGTAATAACCGAAGCCGCGTTTCGCAAGCTCGAAAGCGATCGCGGCAGTCACACCGCCGATCACCGCGTCGCGCCATTCCACGCGGCAATTCGGCAGGTACACGTAGAGAATCGTGAATGCGACCGCGGTCAGCGGCAGCGCGGCGCCCGCGAGCGCCCACTCGATGACCGGCGTCATGCGCTGGGCCGCCGTGAAGGTCATGGATTGCGTGAACAGGTACGATGAAATCGACAGGCTCACGCCGATCAGGATCGGGCCGAGCGTGATGATCGCCCAGTACACCAGAATGCGCTGCGCGATTGGCCGCGCCTTGCGCACGCGCCAGATCACGTTGAACGCGGACTCGACCGTCATCATCGTCATCACGGCGGTGACGAACAGAAAAATCATACCGATGGTGGTGAGACCCTTCGCCTTCGAAGCAAACTGATTCAGATAATTGAAGATCTGACTGTTGAGCTGCGCGGGCATCAGATGATCGGCAAGAAAAATCTGCAGCGACATCTGGAAGGAAGCAAAGATCGGAAACGCAGTGAACAACGCGAACGCGACGGTCGCGAGCGGCACGAGCGAAAGCATGGTGGTGAACGTGAGACTGCCGGCCACCTGCGGAATGCGGTCTTCGCTGCTGCGCTGCGCGGCAAACTGCGCGAGGCGTTTGAGCGTGTCGAGATCGAAACGCACCCTGGACAACAAACCCACCTCCCTCGTTTCCTTTGCTGGTGTTTCAGGACCGCGCGCGAGACCTGGCCGAACGGCTATGTGTGGCCTGTGGAGCGGACCCAACCCCTATAATACCTGTTCACCGATGAGGCCTATGAAAGACATTCTCGTGCTCTATTACAGCCGTCACGGCGCCACGCGCGAACTCGCGCTGGCGATCGCGCACGGCGTCGACAGCGTTCCCGGCATGCAGGCGCGCGTGCGTACCGTGCCGGCGGTGTCCACCGTCTGCGAAGCGACCCAGCCCGACATTCCCGCCGAAGGGCCTCCCTTCGTCGAACTGCGTGACCTCGAAGAATGCGCCGGCCTCGCGCTCGGTTCGCCTACCCGCTTCGGCAACATGGCCGCGTCGCTCAAATACTTTCTCGACGGCACCACGCCGCAGTGGCTTTCCGGCGCCCTCTCCGGCAAGCCCGCCTGCGTGTTCACTTCCACCGGCAGTCTGCACGGCGGTCAGGAATCCACGCTGCTCTCCATGATGCTGCCGCTTCTGCATCACGGCATGCTGATCGTCGGCATTCCGTACACCGAGAGCGCGCTGAGCACCACGCAAACCGGCGGCACGCCTTACGGCGCGTCGCATTTCGCGCGTGCGGGCAGCGCCGAACACGGCATCTCCGCGGACGAAAAGACGCTCGCCATCGCGCTCGGCGCTCGCGTCGCGCGCACGGCGGCATCCATGAGCGAAAGGCCGTGAACGAGCCGAACGCCCAACCGGCTGCCGACCCGGCAACGCGCGCGCCGAGCGCCACACACGCAGCGTCCGTGCAGCGAAATCGCGCCGCCGCGCTCGGCGCCACCACTGCGCTGGCTGTGCTGATCGCACTGTGCGTCGCGTGGGAATGGTGGCTCGCGCCGCTGCGTCCCGGCGGCTCGGCGCTCGTGCTCAAGGCCGTGCCGTTGCTGGTCGCTCTGCCGGGCGTCTGGCGGCAGCGGCTTTACACGCTGCAATGGGCTTCGATGTTGATCCTGCTGTATTTTGCCGAAGGCGTGGTGCGCGGCTGGAGCGACCGCGGGCTGAGCGCCGGTCTCGGCTGGCTGGAAGCCGTGCTCTCCATGGTCTTTTTCGTTTGCGCGCTGGCCTATGTCGCGCCGTTCAAACGCGCGGCAAAACGGGCTGCAAAACGGGCCGCAAAAGAGGCCGCAACAGGCTAAAAAACAGGCGGCGAAACAAGCTCGACGCCTGGCTGCGAAACAAGCCAACACGACCATCTGACCAGAACGCCGCGACATTTCTCCCGAACACGCTGACCGACCAAGCCCGAACACGCTGACTGACCCAACATGACCCAAACCGCTTTTCTCGGCGCCTGCCGCGACACCATCGGCGCCGCGCAGGTGCTGACCGATCCGCACGACACCGCCCCGTACCTGACCGACTGGCGGCGCCGCTACACCGGCGCGGCATGCGCGGTGCTCTGCCCGGCCACGCCTGACGAAGTCGCGGCACTCGTGAAGCTCGCCGTCGAGCATCGCATCGCGCTAGTCCCGCAAGGGGGCAACACGGGCCTCGCCGGCGGCGCCACGCCGAACGCAAGCGGCGCGCAAGCGGTTATCAGCTTGCGGCGTCTGAACCGGGTGCGCGACATCGATCCGCACAACAACACGATCACGGTCGAAGCCGGCGTCATCCTCGCGGAAGTGCAAAAACATGCCGAAGAAGCCGGCCGTCTGTTTCCGTTGAGCCTCGCCGCCGAAGGCAGTTGCACGATCGGCGGCAATCTCGCCACCAATGCGGGCGGCACCGGCGTGCTCCGCTATGGCAACACGCGCGAACTGTGCCTCGGCCTCGAAGTCGTCACCCCGCAGGGCGAACTGTGGGACGGCCTGCGCGGACTGCGCAAGGACAACACCGGCTACGATCTGCGCGACCTGTTCATCGGCGCGGAAGGCACACTCGGCATCATCACCGCTGCCGTGCTGAAGTTGCATCCACAACCAGCCGCGCGCGTCACGGCGCTCGCCGCGCTCGCGTCGCCGCACGCCGCGCTCGATTTTCTCTCACTCACGCAGCGCGTCGCCGGACCGCTCCTGACCGGTTTCGAATTGATGTCGGATTTCTGCCTGCGTCTGGTCGGCCGGCATTTCTTGCAGATGCGCTATCCGTTCGCCGAGCCGCACGCGCAGGTCGTGCTGCTCGAACTGTCGGACAGCGAGAGCGAGGAGCACGCACGCGAACTGTTCGAGCGTTTAATGGAAACGGCGCTGGAAGAAGGCCTGGTGCAGGACGCGGTGGTCGCGGAAAACCTCAGCCAGTCGCGGGCGTTCTGGAACCTGCGCGAACACATTCCGCTCGCCCAGGCCGAAGAAGGGCTGAACATCAAGCACGATATCGCGGTGCCGATCTCGCGCATCGGCCACTTCATCGAAGAAACCGACGCCGCGATCGCGCAGGCCGTGCCCGGCGCGCGCATGGTGACATTCGGCCATCTCGGCGACGGCAATCTGCACTACAACGTGCAGGCGCCCGAGGGCGTCGACGCCAAGGCGTTCCTCAAACAGTACCAAGGCCCGATCAACCAGATCGTCTACGACAGCGTGCATCGGCATCGCGGCAGCATCAGCGCGGAACACGGGCTCGGCCAGTTGAAGATCGACGAGGCGATGCATTACAAGCAGGACGTCGAGGTGCAGTTGATGCGTGCCGTCAAGCGCGCGCTCGATCCGCTGAATCTGATGAATCCGGGCAAGGTGCTACGCTAGCGTCTGAAGCTGCGCGTTCCCTTGCGAAGCCCCTTGCAGGAGTCGTGGTCGTGAAGATTCGAGTGCTGTCCGATCTGCATCTGGAAAATGACGAGCCCGAGCTGATCCCGCATGCGCAGGCGGATCTGATCGTGCTGGCGGGCGACATCCACAACCACGCGGCCGGACCGCGCTGGGCCGCGCAGACTTTCGACGGCGCCGTGCCAGTGGTCTACGTGCCCGGCAATCACGAGTACTACGACGGCGAGTTCGGCGCGCTCGAAGCCGCGCTCCACGACGCGGCCGCGCAGGTCGACAATGTGCACGTGCTGAACAATGCGGCGCTGGTCGACCCGCAAGGCCGGTGGCGCGTGCTCGGCACGACCTTGTGGACCGACTTCGCCTTATACGGAAACGACGCCGATACGCTCGCGGAGTCGATCGCTGCGTCGCGGCGGGTCATGCTCGATTTTCGCGGGCTGATCCAGATGAACTGGCCGCACGACACCCACGATGCAACGCGCGACTTCACACCCGACGATTCGCTCGCGCTGCACCGGCAGGCGCGGGCCTGGCTCGAAGGCGAACTCGCCAAACCGTTCGGCGGCAAGACGATCGTCGTCACGCATCATGCGCCGCATCGGCTGAGTCTGGCCGAACGTTACGCGGAAGACCGCGTGTCGGCGGGCTTCGTCAATCACTTGCCGGATCTCGTGGGGCCGCCGGTCGCGTTATGGATTCATGGGCACACGCATACGCCGTTCGACTACCGCGTGAACGGCACGCGCGTGGTGTGCAATCCGCGCGGGTATCTCGACCGGCGCACCGGGCTGCTGGAGAATCCGCTGTTTGCGTGGGATAAAGTCGTTGAGATTTAGCGGCCGCTGAAGGTGCCGCGGGTTGGCTTGAGTAGGTCGGGTAGCTCGGCTAGTTCAGGTAGCCCGGACCAGCCTAACCCCGCTCCTGTCGCCCCAGCAGGCAGACCACCTTCGGGCCGATCTGAATAGCGAGCCCGCCCGGCAGGCGCTACGCTAGTGAAGTTATCGAACCGCAGCGGTCGCAACCCAGGCTGGTCGTCTCCGGAGGTCGCTCATGTGTGGTCGAATCAGCCAGTACCGCGATCCGCATTTCTACGCCGAGCACCTTGGTCTCGCCGATCCACTCATGCTTTTCGACGCCGCCGACCGGCGTCCCGGCTACAACCTCGCTCCAGGCACACACCCGCTCACGGTGTACCCGGATCAGACGGTGCGCGCAATCCACTGGGGATATCGTCCCGACTGGGCACGCGAACAGCATTTGCCGCAGACCATCAACGCGCGCGCGGACGCCGCGCCGAACGGGCGCTACTTCAAGGAACTGTGGAAGACCGGGCGCGTATTGGTGCCTGCGGACGGCTGGTTCGAATGGCGCGTGGAAACCACGCCTGTGACAGCCATCGCGCAGAGCAAGGACAGAGCGGACGAACCGCCGATCCGTCAGCCCTACTTCGTGCATCTGAAAAGCGATGCTCCCATGTATCTCGCGGCGCTATCGAGCGTGCGCGGCACGGAACCACAAACGGAAGGCATGGGAATGGTGATAGTGACGGCCATCGCCGATACGGGTCTCGTCGATGTGCACGATCGCCGTCCGCTGGCATTCGCTTCGGAAGCGGCCCGCCGCTGGCTGGATCCCGCTTTGCCGCTCGACGAACTCGAGCAATTGACACGCAGCGCGGGCCTGGCCGCCGGGCGCTTCCGCTGGCACCGGGTGAGCCACGAGGTGGACCGCACGCTCAATGACGAACCGGGTCTGATCGCGGCAATAAACTGAAAACCGGTGCCTGACGTAAGCCCAAACATAAGCCCGAACCGCAAAGCAGCATGAGCCAACGGCGCGATCGCCGCACTTAACCCGATATAAGCCAGGAAAGGAGCAAGAAGCAAGCAAGAAGCGAGCAACAAGCGCGGACAACCCACGCACCCCGAACCAAACTGCGCGCCGCCGCCCGAATAAACGGCGCCTGCTAGACAGGCGCCTCGGCGAAACTCAACGGCCGCGCCGCTGTGCCTTCAGATCCGGGCGCTCGACCTTGATCGGCACCAGTTGCGGCTGCTGCTCGCGCAACCGGCGCAGCAGATCGCGCGAAGCGGCAATCCCGATCAAGCCAATCATGACGGCCACGCCAATCATCAGATGCGTATCCATGAATCCCTCGTACTTCTGTTGTTGCAATATTGCCGAACCGCGGCGAACTGAGCGCCCCCGGTCTACTACCGCAGCGCATGAACGACACGTTAGCAAATCGATCGGGCGGCGAAAGTAAGGAAATGTTGCGGCGCGGCACTTATGTAACAGGCGGTCACTGCACCGCCCGCCGCCCGGTCAACCGTTCAAGGATTGCCAAAGACGCGCGCCTTATCTCAGGTCCGCGCGAATTCGCGCAATTCCGCCTGATCCGCAGCCAGCGTAGCAGGCAGTTCATCTCGCAGGAACTCGACCCACGTACGGATCTTGGCGTCCAGATATTGCCGGGACGGATACAACGCGTACAGATTCATCTCCTGCGACGTGTATTCGGGCAGCAACCACACCAGTTCGCCGCTTCGCAAACCGCTGATCGCCGAGTAGATCGGAATCAGCCCGACGCCCATGCCACTCGACACGGCCACCGCCATGGCTTCGGCCACGTTCACCTGGAAGGTGGTCGGGCCGAGGGCGATGGTTTCCTCGCCGTTCGGGCCGTCGAAGGTCCATTTGTCGGTCGGGAAAACCGGCGTGACCATTTGCAGGCAGGTGTGGCGCACCAGGTCCGCGGGCGTTTGCGGCACACCGCGCCGCTCCAGATAGGCGGGCGACGCGCACGCGATGCTGAACGCGCTGCCAATGCGCTGCGACACCAGCCCCGAATCCGGCAGACCGGTGGCGAGCGTGAGCGACACGTCGAAACCTTCGTCGAGCAGATCGGGCATGCGCTGCGCGAGCGTCAGTTCGATCTGCACTTCCGGGTAGCGCTCCTGATAGCGGCCTACGGCCGGCACCACGTAGTGCTGGCCGAAACTCGTCATTGCGTGGACTTTGAGTTTGCCGGACGGGCGGGCGTGGGCGTCGCTCGCCTCGGCTTCCGCCTGATCCACGTACGCGAGGATCTGCTCGCAGCGCTGCAGGTAGCGCTCGCCGGCCTCGGTCAGCGCGATGCGGCGCGTCGTGCGGTTCAACAGGCGCGTGCGCAGGTGCGCTTCCAGATCGGACACCGCGCGCGACGCATATGCGGTGGTCGTGTTCAGATGCTGCGCGGCGCCCGTAAAGCTGCCCGCTTCGACGACGCGGACAAATACGCGCATGTTTTGAAGCGTATCCATAACTTTCCCTTGTGATCGGAAGCGATTGTTACACGATTCGCAAAGGCGATTGTCTCATATCGCGTAAAAATGCCTTGCATCTTTACCGGTTATTCCGCAATTGATCAAAAAATATAATGACGCACATGCTTCTATAGTCATTTCTGGAGGAAATCGTGCAGTCTCCGGTACCGAAAGGGATCGCCGCAGCCGCGGTTCTTACGATCCTATTAACAATCGCCGGCTGTGCCAGTACCGGAGGCGTCGCGCCGCAAGCGAGCGGAGTCCAGCCCGCTTCGCTCGACGCGGGCAACGCGATCCGCGCCGCCAATGCGGACGCCCAATGGCCGGCCGTCGACTGGTGGCGCGCCTATAACGATCCGCAACTCAACGAGTGGATCGACGCCGCGCAAGCGGGCAACCCGAGCCTCGCGGCCGCCCAGGCACGCGTGCGCGAAGCCATGTCGATGGCGGGTGTCGCCCGTGCGGCGTTGTCGCCGCAAGTCAACGGCAGCCTGTCGATCCAGCGCCAGAAGTGGGCGGACAACCTGTACTACGGTCCCGGCCCGCTCGCGGGCGAGCAATCGTGGAACAACACCGGCACGCTCGGCCTGTCGTATCACCTCGATATCTGGGGCAAGGACAAGAACGCCGCCGAGCGCGCGCTCGACGCCGCCCACGCGAGCTCAGCCGATGCCCGCGCCGCCCAGCTCGAGCTGGAAAACAACGTGGTGCGCACGTACATCGAGATGTCGCTGAACTACGCGCTCCTCGACATCGCCAAGTCCACCTTGCAGCAACAGCAGCAGATCGTGGACCTGGCCAGCCGGCGCCTGAAAGGCGGCATCGGTACGCAGCTGGAAGTGAGCCAGGCCGAAACGCCGTTGCCCGAATACGAACGCCAGATCGACGAAATCGAAGAAAAGATCGCGCTTGGCCGCAATCAGCTGGCCGCGCTGGCCGGCAAAGGTCCGGGCGCGGGTGATTCGATCCAGCGTCCGACGCTTTCGCTGAACGCGCCGGCCGGCCTGCCGAGCGCCCTGCCCGCCGACCTGATCGGCCACCGGCCGGACGTGGTCGCGGCGCGCTGGACGGTCGCGGCGCAGGCACGCGGCATCGACGTGGCCAAAGCCGACTTCT
Source organism: Paraburkholderia sp. RL17-381-BIF-C (assembly GCF_046026435.1). Classification (NCBI taxonomy): domain Bacteria; kingdom Pseudomonadati; phylum Pseudomonadota; class Betaproteobacteria; order Burkholderiales; family Burkholderiaceae; genus Paraburkholderia; species Paraburkholderia sp. RL17-381-BIF-C. The sequence continues at coordinate 17,256 of NZ_JARESX010000068.1, forward strand.
ATCCGGACATCAACCTGCTGGCGTCGATCGGCGGATATGCGGCAATGGGGCCGCTGTTCCAGTTTCTAAAGAACCCGTCGCATAGCTGGAGCGCGGGGCCCGCGCTGTCGCTGCCCATCCTCGACGGCGGCCGCCTGCGTTCGCAACTCGGCGCAGCCTCGGCGAGCTATGACGAAGCCGTCGACCGTTACAACCAGTCGATTGTCGGCGCGCTCAAGGACATTTCCGATCAGGTGATCCGGATCCGCTCGCTCGCGACCCAAGCCGACGACGCCGACCGCTCAGTCGCGACCGCCCGCAAGAACTACGATCTGTCGCGCGAAGGTTATCGGCGCGGTCTGACCGACTACCTGAACGTGTTGATCGCGCAAAACCAGTTGCTGCACGCACAGGAAGGCGTGGCCAGGATCCAGGCCGAACGGCTCGGCGCGCATGCCTCACTGGTCACGGCATTGGGCGGTGGACTCGACGACCCGGCCAACGGTCCGCTGGCGAAAGAAACGCTGCCGGCGCATGGCAAGGGTAAGACGGTCGCGCCCGGTTCGACCGCCAGCGCCGAGCCGGCCAAACCCGCCAGGTCGGGAAGCTGATCATGTCCGCTTCTCCTTTTTCCGCGCCGCGTCCGGCGTCGTTCGCAGCGTATTACGCGGCCGCCGCCGACTGGGCGCGTAACGACGGTCTGACGTGGATCTATCTGTTCAAAGCGCTCGCCGCCTGCTTCCTCGCTCTCGGCGTCGCGATGAAGCTCGACCTGCCGCAGCCGCGCACGGCAATGACCACCGTGTTCATCGTGATGCAGCCGCAAAGCGGCATGGTGTTCGCAAAGAGCTTCTACCGGATCTGCGGCACGCTCGTCGGTCTCGTCGTGATGCTCGCGTTAATCGGGCTGTTCGCGCAGCAGCCGGAACTGTTCATTGTCACGACCGCGATCTGGGTTGGCATCTGCACGGCGGGCGCCGCGCGCAACCGCAACTTCAGGTCGTACGGTTTCGTGCTGGCGGGCTACACCGCCGCGCTGATCGGCATTCCCGCTTCGCAGCACCCGGACGGCGCGTTTCTGAGCGCGCTCACGCGAGTGGCCGAAGTGGTGGTCGGCATTATCTGCGCGGGCGCCGTGAGTGGCCTCGTGTTTCCGCAGTTCGCCGGCTTGCAGATGCGCGGCACCGTGCGCGCACGTTTCTCGGCCTTCGTCGAGTATGTGTCGGCGTCGCTCGCCGGCCACAATGACCGCGCGCAGATCGAAGCGACCAATGCGCGCTTTGTCGCCGACATCGTCGGCTTCGAAGCGGCGCGCAGCGTGGCCGTGTTCGAGGGTCCCGACTCGCGCATGCGCGGCGGCCGCCTCGCGCGCCTGAACAGCGAGTTCATGACCGCCTCGACGCGCTTTCACGCGCTGCATCAGCTGATGAATCGCTTGCGCGACGCGAACACCAGCGGCGCGGCGATCGCTGTCGATGCGCTCGAGCCGTACTTCCGGGAAATCGCCCCGCTGCTCGCGAAATCCGGTGAACCCGTGCTGAGCGCCGCCGACGCCGTTCACGCCGCCGCGCAACTCGAGGCCTTCAAAGCCGAGTTGCCCAAACGCGTGCGCGCGACGCGAGCGGAACTGGAAGCGCATCCCGACGCCCCGCTGCTCGACTTCGACACCGGCGCCGAACTGCTGTATCGCTTTATCGATGACCTGCACGCATATGCCGCCACGTACGCATCGCTCTCCGTCGATACGCACGAGCGCGAGCGCTGGGTCGAACGTTACGAACCGAAAACGAACGCGATTGCGGCAAGCGTCTCGGGCGTGCGCGCCGCCATCGTGATGATGGTGCTCGGCGCGTTCTGGATCGCGACCGCGTGGCCGAGCGGTTCGACCCTGACGCTGAACGCCGCGGCGGTGTGCGCGCTGGCGTCGTCGTCGCCGAATCCGAAACGCACCGCGTTCCAGATGGCCGCCGGCACGCTGGTCGCCACGGTGATGGGAATGATCGCGGTGTTCGGCGTGTTTCCGCACATCGACGGCTTCCCGCTGCTGTGCGCCGCGCTCGCGCCTTTCCTGCTGCTCGGCGTGTTCATGACCACACGGCCCGCGCTGGCCGGCTATGGCGTCGGCTACTGCATCTTCTTCTGTTTCCTCGCCGGCCCGGACAACGTGATTCACTACGACCCGAGCAGTTTCATGAACGACGCGATGGCGCTCGTGCTGTCGATGCTGGTGGCCTCGATCGCGTTCGCGGTGTTGCTGCCGCCTTCCACTCCGTGGCTGCGCAACCGCCTGCTGATGGATTTGCGCCGCCAGGTGGTGCTGGCGAGCCGCGCGGGCATGCGCCGGGTGCGCTCGCGCTTCGAGAGCGGCGCGCGCGATCTGATGTTCCAGATCAACGCGCTCGCGCAACACGAGCCCGAGCTGAAACGCGATACGTTGCGCTGGCTCTTCTCGGTGCTCGAAGTGGGCAACGCGGTGATCGACTTGCGCCGCGAACTGGCCACGCTGCCTGCCGACGCGCGTTATGCGCCGTCGATGCCGTGGCGCGCCTCGCTGCGCACCATGCGCGACGCGCTGGCCGCGCTATTCGAGCGGCCGCGTGAAGACCGCTTCGACAGCGCGCTCGCCGCAACCACCGACGCTATCACCGCGCTTCAGCAGATGCTGGTCGCTTTCGCGCCGCCGCGTGAAGAGCGGCACCAACTGCAACGCATTTTGAGTCAACTGCATTTCATTCGTACCGCGCTGCTCGATCCGCAATCGCCGCTTGAATCGTTGATGAGCGGACGTGCCGGCGCGTCAGAAGGAGTTCGTCATGCCACGTGATATCGCCGTTCTGGACGCGTACATCCCGGCCATCGTGTTGCTGTTCATCGCAGGCGCCGCGCTTACGTGGGTGCTGGACCGCGTGATCGCCCATACGGGCCTGTATCGCGTGGTGTGGCATCCGTCCTTGTTCCGGGCCAGCTTGCTCGTGTGTGTTTGCGGCGTGCTGGGTCTCGCCGTTTATCGTTGATCAGAGTCGAAACATGACCATCCGAAATATTGTGGGCTTCGTCGCGACAGCCGTTATTTTTATCGTCGCGATTTTGATTGGACGCGTGCTGTGGGTTCATTACATGGATGAACCGTGGACACGCGACGGTCGCGTGCGCGCCGAGATCGTGAATATCGCACCGGATGTTTCCGGGGCGATCGTCGATCTGCCGGTGAAGGACAATCAGCTCGTGAAGAAAGGCGACCTGTTGATGCAGATCGACCCGTCGCACTATGCGCTCGCGGTTGAACAGGCGCAGGCCGCGGTTGCCGCGCGAAAGGCCGAGTTGCAGATGAGGCGCGATGACGCGCAACGGCGTGCCGATATGGATGCGCTGGTCGTGTCGAAAGAGAACCGCGAGAACGCGACTCACACTGCTTCGGCTGCCGAGGCGTCTTATCAGCAGGCTTTGGCCACGCTCGACGCGGCCAAGCTGAATCTCGAGCGCACGCGGGTCGTGTCACCGGTCGACGGGTATGTCACGAATCTGAGCGTGTTTCGCGGCGATTATGCGACGGTGGGTTCCGCGAAGCTGGCGATTGTCGATAGCCATTCGTTCTGGGTGTACGGGTACTTCGAGGAAACCAAGCTTCCGCATGTGCGCGTTGGCGACAAGGCTGAAGTCCGGTTGATGAGCGGTGGCACGCTGCAGGGGCACGTCGAGAGTATTTCTCGCGGCATTTATGATCGGGACAATCCTGAGAGCCGTGAACTGCTTGCCGATGTGAATCCGACTTTTAACTGGGTACGGTTGGCGCAGCGCGTGCCCGTGCGGGTGAAGATCGATTCGGTGCCCGACAATGTCGTGCTGGCGGCGGGGATTACCTGTACGGTTGTGGTTACGCCCGGGAGTGGTAAGGCAAGCTAATTTTTGCTTGCATGCTTTTAGGTATGTTTCGGGGATGTCGCGGTTGGTTAGCGAGCGCTTCACCAACGCACGCGGGTAAATCCACCAGCCGCCTCGCACGCAAAAATGCGGACGGGTTCCAGGTCGCGATCCTCTACGAGGATCGCTTCACCCGCGCTCACAACCTGAACTTACCCACCATCACCTTCAGCCCGCGTGCCTGATCATCCAGCGACCTGGCAGCCGCGGTAGCCTGCTCCACCAACGCCGCATTCTGCTGCGTCCCGGCATCCATCTGCGTGACCGCGAGGTTGATCTCCTCGATCCCTGCGCTCTGCTCGGACGAAGCCGCCGAGATTTCACCCATGATGTCGGTCACACGCTTCACCGCCTTGACGACCTCGTCCATGGTTTGCCCGGCGTCCTGGGCAAGCGTCGAGCCATTGCTCACCCGCTCGACCGACGTACTGATCAAACCTTTGATCTCCTTGGCCGCCGCCGCACTACGTTGAGCCAGATTACGCACTTCCGCGGCGACCACGGAAAATCCGCGCCCTTCCTCACCGGCACGCGCTGCCTCGACCGCCGCGTTCAACGCAAGAATATTGGTCTGGAACGCGATCCCCTCGATCACGCCGATGATGTCGCCGATACTGCGCGCGCTATCGTTGATCTCGTTCATCGTCGCAACCACGCGGCTCACCACCTCGCCGCCCTTCTCCGCGATCTCCGACGCGTTGTTGGCGAGCGTGCTCGCCTGCTTCGCATTGTCGGCATTCTGGCGCACCGTCGAAGTCAATTGCTCCATGCTGGTCGCCGTGCGTTCGAGCGCCATCGCCTGTTGCTCGGTACGCTGCGACAGATCCAGGTTGCCCATCGAAATCTCGCCCGATGCCGTCGCGATCGCGTCCGCGCTCGAGGCGATGTCGGCGACCGTCGTCGCGAGGCCGCTTTGCATGTCGTTCAGCGCGAACAGCATGCTCGACTTGTCTTTGCGGCCGAGCGCGATATCGACGGACAGATCGCCCGCCGCGATCCGGCTGGCGATTTCCTTCGCGTACGCCGGCTCGCCGCCGAGCTGACCGGCAAGGCGTCGCACCACCCACTCGCTGATACCGAACGCGAGCACGATCAGGCCGAGCGTCGCCAACGCGATCATCACGAACGACGAATGGTAAATAAAGCTCGATGCCTCGATGGTCGCCTTCGCTGCGGTGCCGCGCTGCGCGACGAGTTCATCGACGAGTTTTTCGAGCTTGCCGGTTTCGACCAGCAGCGACACGTCCTGCGTGCCGACCTGCCAGTTCATCTGCGACAGGTCGAGCGGCTGCGCTTTCACGAGCGTCACGAAGTCGCGCAGATGGCCGCTCCACGCCGTCACGGCGGCGGCAAATTTCTTCTGCTGGTCGACCGCCTTCGCGTCGGAAGTGTCGACGTACTGCTGCAGCGTGCCGAGTTGCGAAGCGAGACCGCTCAGGCCCGTTTCGATATCGGCGCCGAGATCGTCGCGCTCTTTCGCGGTGGTCGCGGTGAGCAGCATTTTCTGCGCGCGGCTCGCGCGCAGCATGTAGCCGCGTGCCTCTTCGGCCGCACGGCTGGCAACGTGCCCCTGATCGTAGATGGATTGTGCCGATGCATTCAGGCGGCTGATCTGGGTCAGCGAAAACACGCCGATCAGCAGCGTACCGATCAGCAGCACGGCAAACGCGAGGCGCAGCATTGCCTTCACCGACAAACCCTTGAGCCTGACCGCCCGCGAGCGGCTGCGCTCGCCCTGTGGCGGCGTTTTGCCAGCCGCTTCTCCCTCCGGTACGAATCCCGCGCCCGTCTGGCTACCCAGCGAAACTGCTTTCATATTCCCCGTCCCCACGTGTAGAACTGCCGGAAAGGTCGGTTCCGGCATTGCTGCTCATCTCTCCGGGTCAACGGCATAAACGTCTGCGATCTTTAGCGTCGCTCGCGAAATGCCGATCGTATGTCGCCCGGTCCTCGACGCGCCGCCTCGTAAGCCGCGCGCCCGCGATCGGTTTTATACATGGCCAAAAATCGTCGGGTTGGCATTTATCAGACGAGAGGCCGTGCGCGCGTGCTCAGGCCGACACAATTGTTTTTGCACCGCCGGGGTGCGCGCGGCGCGCGATTCCGACGCCCTCACGCCGGCCCTCATCAACATCGCATGTCCGATTCGCGACAAAACTTGTCCTTACAATTCGCTCAGGCCACATTAAACTGCGACAAATAGCTGACTTCGCAAAAAAACCGCGTCGAAATGCCGCAGCGCTGAAAACGGTGTTTGAACCACATCGGCGGCGTCAGATCACTCTTTCTCCTCTCTCATCTAGCGTATGGAAACGAGCCTCGATAAAAGCGCCCTCGCCGGCGCACCAGCCGGCGCCGGAACCGCCACCACCACCGCTGCGCAGCCGGCCGTCAAGGTCCAACGCACGGTCTACTCCGTGCTCGGCGCAATCAGCTTTTCGCATCTGCTCAACGACATGATCCAGTCGTTGATCCTCGCGATCTACCCGATGCTGAAAGACAACTTCTCGTTGTCGTTCGGACAGATCGGCCTGATCACGCTGACTTACCAGATCACCGCGTCGCTGCTGCAACCGCTCGTCGGCATTTATACGGACAAGCATCCGAAGCCGTATTCGCTGCCCGTCGGCATGGGCTTCACGCTCGCCGGGCTACTGTTGATGTCGGTCGCGCCCAATTTCGGCGTGCTGCTGGTCGCGGCGGCGCTGGTCGGCTGCGGCTCGTCGGTGTTCCATCCGGAATCGTCGCGGGTGGCGCGCATGGCGTCGGGTGGCCGTCACGGACTTGCGCAGTCGCTGTTCCAGGTGGGCGGCAACGCGGGTTCGTCGCTCGGGCCGCTACTCGCCGCGTTGATCGTGATTCCGCACGGCCAGCGCAGCATTGCGTGGTTTTCGGTGGCGGCGCTCGTCGCGATCGTCGTGCTGACGCAGATCGGTCGCTGGTACAAGCAGCATCCGTCGGTGAAGAAAGCGCGCGGCGCGGCCGGTCATGCCACGCTCTCGCGCAACAACGTCATGTTCGCAATGGGCGTGCTGATTCTGCTGGTGTTCTCGAAGTACTTCTATCTCGCCAGCATCAACAGCTACTTCACCTTCTATCTGATCGACAAATTCCATCTGCCGGTGCAGGCTGCGCAGGTCCATCTGTTCGTGTTCCTCGCGGCGGTGGCGGCGGGCACGGTGATCGGCGGACCTATCGGCGACCGGATCGGCCGCAAGTATGTGATCTGGGTGTCGATTCTCGGCGTGGCGCCTTTCACGCTGCTGCTGCCCTACGCCAATCTGTTCTGGACCGGTGTGCTGACGGTGATCATCGGCGTGGTGCTGGCTTCGGCCTTCTCGGCGATCCTCGTGTATGCGCAGGAGTTGATCCCCGGCAAGGTGGGCATGGTGGCGGGCCTGTTCTTCGGCTTCGCGTTCGGCATGGGCGGGATCGGCGCGGCCGTGCTCGGGCAACTGGCCGATGCCACCAGCATCACGTATGTCTACAAGGTCTGCTCGTTCCTGCCGTTGATCGGCGTGCTGACGGTGTTTCTGCCGGATGTGGAAGGCAAGCGCGCGAAGGCATGAAGACATTCCGACCTCAGGTCTGATGAGAAAAGGCGCTTCGGCGCCTTTTTCTTTGTCTTTATCCTGGCGTGAACTCGGGGACTGCGACGTATCAGTGACGCGGCCCCTTGCCACGTCCGACAGCGCACCGCGTCGCTCATGGTGAACCCGCGTTGTCCGCCGAGCCACCCCTGCTCTATGCTTGTGCGGATACCCGCCTTGTCCTCGCGCAGCGCAGCGCCGCACGGCGACGCGCGCCGACATGCATTCACTCACGCAGCAGAAGGATCGCCGCAGATGACCAGCTACCGCGACTTCCACCGCCGTTCGATCGAGCATCCCGAAGCATTCTGGCGCGAAGAAGCGCGGCGCATCCATTGGCAGACGCCGTTCGATACGGTGCTCGACCGGTCGAATCCGCCGTTCGCGCGCTGGTTCGTCGGCGGTCGTACGAATCTGTGTCATAACGCGGTGGACCGGCATCTGGTCGAGCGCGCGCAGCAGAACGCGCTGGTCTATGTCTCGACGGAAACCGGCATCGAGCGGCGCTACACCTACGCCGAGTTGTACGCCGAGATTAACCGGATGGCCGCCGTCATGCGCTCGCTCGGCGTCAAGCGCGGCGACGTGGTCCTGCTCTATCTGCCGATGATCCCCGAGGCGCTGTTCGCGATGCTCGCCTGCGCGCGGCTGGGCGCGATTCATTCGGTGGTGTTCGGCGGCTTCGCGGCGCCCAACCTCGCGGCCCGCATCGACGACGCGAAGCCCGTGCTGATCGTCACCGCCGACGCGGGCGCACGCGGCGGCAAGGTGATCGACTACACGCCGCTGATGGACGAAGCGCTCGCACGCGCGAACCACAAGACGCCGCGCGTCTTGCTGATCGACCGGCAGCTAGCGCCCGAGCGCCTGAACGCCAGCTACCTGGTCGCCTACGAGCCGCTGCGCGAAAAGTTCTTCGATGCCCACGTGCCGTGCGAGTGGCTCGAATCGAACGAGCCTTCCTATGTGCTGTACACGTCGGGCACGACCGGCAAGCCGAAGGGCGTGCAACGCGACGTCGGCGGCTATGCGGTCGCGCTGGCGGCGTCGATGGAGCATATCTTCCAGGGCAAGCCGGGCGACACGATGTTCACCGCGTCGGACGTGGGCTGGGTGGTCGGCCATAGCTATATCGTCTACGCACCGCTGATCGCGGGCCTCACCACGGTGATGTACGAAGGCACGCCGATTCGTCCGGACGGCGGCATCTGGTGGCGGCTCGTCGAGCATCACAAGATCAATCTGATGTTCACCGCGCCGACCGCCTTGCGGGTGCTGAAAAAGCAGGACCCGGCGTTCCTGAAGAAGGCCGATCTGTCTAGCCTGCGCACGCTGTTCCTCGCCGGCGAACCGCTCGACGAACCGACCGCCGCATGGATCTCCGACGCGCTCGGCAAGCCGGTGATCGACAACTACTGGCAGACCGAGACCGGCTGGCCGATGCTCGCCATTCCGCGCGGTGTCGAAGCGCTGCCCACCAGGCTCGGCTCGCCGGGCGTGCCGTCGGCGGGTTTCAATCTGACCTTGCGCAATGAGTTGACCGGCGAGCCTTGCCCGCCCGGCGAAAAGGGCGTGCTCACGCTGGCCTATCCGCTGCCGCCGGGCTGCATGTCGACGGTGTGGGGCGACGACCGGCGCTTCGTCAGCACGTATTGGTCGAGTGTGCCGAACCAGCAGGTCTATTCAACGTTCGACTGGGGCGTGCAGGACGAAGACGGTTACGTGACGATCCTCGGCCGCACCGACGACGTGATCAACGTCGCCGGCCATCGGCTTGGCACGCGTGAGATCGAGGAGGCGTTGTCGAGCCACGCGGCCGTCGCGGAAGTCGCGGTGGTCGGCGTGACGGACGCGTTAAAAGGCCAGGCGGCGATGGCCTTCGTGGTGCTGCGCGACGCGCAGGCTTACGCGGACGCCAGGAAGCGCAGCAAGCTGGAAACCGAGCTGATGGCGACGGTGGACCGCCAGCTCGGCGCAATTGCGCGGCCCACGCGGGTCGTGGTGGTGTCGATGCTGCCCAAGACGCGTTCCGGCAAGCTGCTGCGCCGCGCGATTGCGGCACTCGCCGAAGGCCGCGAGCCAGGCGACTTGCCGACCATTGAAGATCCGTCGGCATTGCAGCAGGTGCGCGAAGCGCTGGACGACGCCGGGGTTAAATAGCCGGGAACGTGCGCGGTGGGTGCGGTGGGTCGATGCCCGCCGTTGCGGTCGGTGGCGCCAATACGCGTTCGACGCCGATCATCAGCCCTCTGAAATCCGCGCTTGCAGAAACCGCGTCAGAATCGCGTTCGAATATGTCCCGGCGATCTCCGTGAGAAACGACACGAAAGACGCTGGCGCATGATCGTCGGCGGTATCCGAGATCGTGCGGACCACCGCGCAAGGCACGCCGTATTCGTGACAGACCTGCGCGATTGCCGCGCCTTCCATCTCCACGGCGAGCGCGTTCGGCAGCGCCTCGCGCAAAGCCCGAACGCCCGCGGCGCTCGCCACGAACTGATCGCCGCTGATGATGAGACCGCGATGCACGCGCGGCTCGCGCGTGCCGAAACGCGCCGCCGAGGCCGCGCCATCTTCCGCGACGAAGCATTCGCAGGCCGCGGCGAGCTGCGCGGCGAGCGCCGCGTCGGCGCTGAAATGCGAGACGCCCAGCAACGGCACTTCGAAACGCGGAAACAACGGCGACGCGTCGAGATCGTGCTGAAGCAGCGTGTCGGCGACGACGATATCGCCCACCCGCACCTCGGCCCCGACGCCGCCGGCCACGCCGGTGAACACGATGGCTTCGACGTCGAACGCATGGATCAGGGCGCTGACCGTGGCCGCCGCCGCAACCTTGCCGACGCGCGCCAGCGTGACCACGCATGGCGCACCGTGCACGGTGCCCAGGTGATAGTCGCGCTGACCGTGCGTGATGGTGCGCACGCCGGCCTCGGCGCGCATTGCTTCGAGCAGATCGCCGAGTTCTTGCGGCAAAGCCGCCAGAATCCCGAGCGGCCGATGCGAAACCGAAGCGCCACCGAGGCTCGGGTCGATCGCGGACGTGCGCGCGGCCATCGTGCCCGCGTCAGCCGCTCCCGCGCCGGCCCCGCCCATCTCCGGAGTGCCCATGCCGGCCCCGCTCATCTCCGGCGTGCCCATGCCCGCCCCGCTCATTCCACCGCCTGCAGTTTGGCGACGGCGAGTGCCAGCCACTTCTCGCCGTGCCGTTTGAATTTGACTTGCGCCTTCGCGTCGGTGCCGCCGCCTTCGAGCGCGGTAATCGTGCCTTCGCCGAACTTGGTGTGGAATACCTGCTGGCCGACCCGGAAACCCGTTTCCGCCGCACGCTGTTCATTAGCGAACGCAGGCAACTGCGCGGGCGTCGACGATGCCGGTCCCGTATAACCCGGCCGCGCGAACCAGTCACGCCCATAGCCCGCGTTGTCCGAACGGCCTCCCCAGCGCGCACCCGCCTCGACCTTCGGCGTGAGCCACTTGAGCGTTTCCTGCGGCAGTTCGTCGAAGAAGCGCGAGCGGATGTTGTAACGGGTCTGGCCGTGCAGCATGCGGCTTTGCGCGAACGACAGATACAAGCGCTCCTTCGCCCGCGTAATCGCGACGTACATCAGGCGGCGCTCTTCTTCCAGACCGTCCGATTCCATCGCGCTGTTCTCGTGCGGGAACAGCCCTTCTTCGAGACCGGTGATGAATACCGCCGTGAACTCGAGGCCCTTGGCCGCGTGCACTGTCATGAGTTGCACGGCTTCCTGGCCGGCTTGCGCCTGGTTGTCGCCCGCTTCGAGCGACGCGTGCGACAGAAAACCGGCGAGCGGCGTCATGGTGTCCGGGTTTTGCGCCGGATCGGCGATGCCGGGTGCGTCCAGCACGACGGTATTCGGGTCGTCCGTGGCAACCACCAGTTCGGGGGCGGCGGTCGCGCCGGGGCGCAGCGGAATGGAGCGCGCCGGCGTGTCCATGCCGTAGCCCTCTTCGCTGACGAACGCCGCGGCCGCGTTGACCAGTTCCTGCAAGTTTTCCAGCCGGTCCTGGCCTTCGCGTTCGTTCTGATAGAACTCCGATAGACCACTTGTGCGAACCACGTACTCGACGGTTTCCGGCAGGCTCATCTGCTGCGTTTCCGCGCGCATCTTGCCGACCAGATTGGCGAAGCCCGCGAGACTCGAACCCGCCTTGCCCGCCACATACGGAATCGCCGCGGCCATCGAGCAGTTGTACAGACGCGCCGCGTCCGCGAGCTGTTCGATCGACCGCGCGCCGATGCCGCGTGTCGGGAAATTGACGACGCGCGCGAACGCGGTGTCGTCGTTCGGATTGTCGATCAGGCGCAGATAGGCGAGCGCGTGTTTGACTTCCTGACGCTCGAAAAAGCGCAAGCCGCCGTACACGCGGTAGGCGATACCCGCGTTGACCAGCGTGTGCTCGATCGTGCGCGACTGGGCGTTGCTGCGGTACAGGATCGCGATCTCGCTGCGCGACGTGCCGGTGCTGATCAGCGCCTTGATTTCCTCGACGATCCAGCCGGCTTCCTGCGTATCGGTCGCGGATTCATACACGCGCACCGGTTCGCCGTGACCCGCGTCAGTACGCAGATTCTTGCCCAACCGCCGCGAGTTGTTGGCGATGAGCTGATTGGCGGCGTCGAGAATATGGCCGTGCGAGCGATAGTTCTGCTCGAGCTTGATCAGGTGGCGCACGTTGAACTCGTGTTCGAAGTCGCGCATGTTGCCGACGTTCGCGCCGCGGAAGGCGTAGATCGACTGGTCGTCGTCGCCGACCGCGAAGATCGAATTGGTCTGGCCCGCCAGCAGCTTGAGCCATGCGTATTGCAGCTTGTTGGTGTCCTGGAACTCGTCGACCAGAATGTGCCTGAAGCGCGCCTGATAGTGGGCGCGCAGCGGCGGATTGTGCGCGAGCAGTTCATGGCAGCGCAGCAGCAGTTCAGGAAAGTCGACGACGCCTTCGCGCTGGCACTGCTGGTCGTAGGCCTCGTAGAGTTCGACGAATTTGCGGTTGAAGTTGTCGGTGGCGTCGACGTCTTTCGGCCGCAGCCCTTGTTCCTTCGCGTTGTTGATGAAGTACTGGAGATTTTTCGCCGGATACTTTTCATCGTCGATATTGAGGCCCTTCATCAAACGCTTGATCGCGGAGAGCTGGTCCGCGGTATCGAGAATCTGAAAAGTGGCCGGCAGGCCCGCGTCGCGATGATGCGCGCGCAGCATGCGGTTGCACAGACCGTGGAAGGTGCCGATCCACATGCCGCGCGTGTCGATCGGCAGGAGCGCCGACAGACGCGACATCATTTCGCGGGCAGCCTTGTTGGTGAAGGTCACCGCCAGAATCGTGGCGGGCGACGCCAGCCCGTGCTGGATCAGCCACGCAATACGCGTGATGAGCACGCGGGTCTTGCCGCTCCCCGCGCCGGCGAGAATGAGCGCCGGCTCGTTGGGGAGCGTGACGGCGGCGTGTTGTTCGGGGTTTAGATTGGCTAGCAGGTCGGGCATTTTTCTGGAGGGGCGGCAGATCGTTCGACATTATATGCCCCCGGGAGGAATGGCTTTTTTGTCGTCGCGGCGCGTTTGTCCATGCCTGTTCGGGCGCGCCGCTGCGCGGCCCCGCCATGAGACGCGCCCGACACCTGGCAAGCGCTTTCTCATTTGATGTCGGAGTGCTCAGGGAGTCGAGTCCAATATTGTCTGAACGTCTTCCACGGGTGCGCCAATCAGATTGGCAATGAATGACGCGCTCACGCCGCTCCTTTGCGCCAGAATTCGAATCTCGGTTCGATCCGCTTCGCTGAACGCAGTCGTGGCCGGATGAGGCAGTGCTGCCGGGGAGGCGTCAATGGCTTCGTCCTGCGGCGCGAGAAGGGGCAGATCCCCCTCGTGCAAACGCTCAATCGCCGCGTAAGGTTGCTTGAGTTGCGCAGCCACGTCCTCGAGACTATCGCCTTCATTCATTGCACGAACTGCCTCGATTTCCTGCTCCGGCGAGAGTGGAGGAATCCATTCGTAATGGTAGATGGCACCCGGCGACATGGCAGAGGACGTGCCCGGTTGAGGCGACCGCGAGGGCGCTATGAAGCCACCCGCATATTCCTGCTCGACGAGCGCGATCGTGCTCTCGGGCAAGGCGGTTGCCTGGGCGAAATCGCCGGTCGTCAGGCTGTAGTTCACGTTGCTGAGTATTCGCGCGATATCGTCGAGTTGCTCGGACGTGACAGAGTGCATGCTTTGCGTCTGGAATTCCTTCACAAGACTGCGTGCCTTCCATGGGGAGATGCCGAGTTTTCTGGCAACCTCCTCTTTGTCATAACCCTTTTCGAACATGTCCATTGCCGCATCCCGGTCTTTCGACGTGAAATGTAGGTCGTGTGTACTCTCGGGTCCGCCGTGCGTCAGGCGCCTCACATATTCCGGATGCATGTCCAGGGAGTCAGCCACCTCTTCAGGAGATTTGCCTTTGGCTAGAAGTTCGCTCGCCAGCGAATCCCTTGCCATCCGGTGCTCATTGGCCACCCCCCGTACCGTTTCAAGTGGAAGATTCAGGTCCCGGGCAACTTCTCTGGACGTTTTGCCCTCGTCCAGTTGCTGGATCGCCGCTGTGCGGTTTTCCGGCGTCGTATCCCACCACGACCTTTTGTAGGTATTGGCGTTGTAATTCGCAAGAACGTCTCTGACCTTACCCCTCGACAACTTGACTGCACCGGCGATTTCGCCGGTGTTTTTCCCTTGGTCGTTCAGTGCGAATATCTGGTCGATCTGCTCGGGCGTAACGCCCTTCGGCAGCGGAGGAGCTAGGCCCGCCCGCCTGGCAATCAACGACACGTTCGATTGAGATGCACCGGTCTGCGCGACTATTTCCCGGCTCGTCATTCCCTCCTTGAGTCGCTCGATGATCTTCTCACGGTCTCCCGGTGACGTTTTCAGATTGCGCAGGGAGGCCGCGGCGGTAAGCGGGATATTCTGTTTCTTCGCGATATTGTTCACTGTAAAAAGGGAGATCCCCAATTCGCGTGCTATTTGTCTATGGGACAGCTCGCCCTTCTCTAATAGTTGAATGGCTTTCAGTCGAAGTTCCGGCGTGATTGCCCGTTGAGGAAACGCGCGTCTGGCTATTGACCTGATGCCGGCAACCGCAGCAATCCTGCTGACCGTCATTTCCGAAATTCCCAGTTGATTGGCTATCTGGACCTGTAACAACTGGCCTTCTCTCAGCAGCTTGATAACCTCTCGTCGCATTTCATCTGTGACAGGTACTTTAGGCTTGTAGACGGCCCGAACCCCGGTGATTTTCTCGTTATCCGCAAGTCTTCTCACTGTTGAATCAGATATTCCGAATCTCTTTGCTATCTGGCCGATCGATAACTCTTTTTCCTTCAATAGTCTGATGAGTTCCTGCCGGACTTCAGGGCTCATTTTTTTCCCCGGGGCTCCGCCCCTCAGTCCTACCTCACCATCAAGCTCCCACTGGTGCGATGTCTCATTCAGGCGGACGGGGTATTGCGGTTTCAAATCCGCTCCTTTGCTAAACACCCGCCAGCTTTCGGTGTCCCGGTCAAAGCGGACGTGATAGGCCGCTCCGCCCAGTTCGATATACCGGTCACCTTTGGCATCCACGAGGATCCCCGGGGTCGAGCCCGGACGGAGATCTTTCAACGAGACGCCAGGATCGGCATAGCTCGCCATTGATCCATAAGGGCTGTCCCCCACGCTCTGACGCGCAAGCAGGCTGATCGGATCCACCGCAGGACCCGCCTCGGCAACGGTCTGCTCCCGCAACGCTTTTTCCGCTGCCTGCGCGTCGCGACTCAAGGACTGTTCTGCCTGTCGACGTTCGAGAATGCCTTCGCCCGCTGCCTGAATCAGACCTCTGCCTGCCGAGTCGCCTCCTTCTCCCGCCATATTGGCCGCCTCGGCATCCCGCGCCGCTGCGGAAAGCGCTTTACCTGAAAGACCGATTTCTCGGGCGATCCCCCAGCCTTCTCCTCCCAGCAAGCCCAGCAACGCCGAACCGTAATCGAGCCCCATGCGGACATTGTCCGGCAGGGTGGAAGGCTGGAGATCCGCCAGCGGCGCTAAAGGCGTCAGTCCGAGAAGCACACGCTCGACGCCTTCCAGAACTTGCCCGGCCGTCTTTTCCGCGCGCGCCGCAGGTGTGATCGAATAGTCTTTATAAGTGACGTCCTTGAGGACGGCGTTGTACCGGTCGCTGAGATCGCGCACGTAGTCGGCGCTCACCGGCGGCAGGTCGCCGAGAATATCCGTATATCGTTTGGCCGCGCCGACTGAATGCGCATTGAGTGGGCCGCTGACCTGATCGTGCCAGATATCCAGCGTGTCCCGCCATTGCGGCGAGTCGTGCATGCGCTGGGTAAAGGCGAGAACGACTTTATCCTTCAACTCGTCCTGGCCGGGGTTGATCTGAAAAAGTTGACGGCCAATCAGTTCGTAGCGCCTGGCGGGATCGGTCTGCGCCTGTGCTTCCTGCAGAATGCGGTCTACTTCGCCGTTGGCCTCTTTCCAACGGGCGTTTTCCACGCGCTGGCGTTTGCCGATTTCGACCGAGATTCGCCCCTGCAGTTTGCTTTTGAGGTCGCTGGCTTCGGCGAACAGGTCCTCCCGTTCGCCGGCGTCCGCAGCCCCGAGGAATGCTTCGCGCAATGTCGCAAGGTGGCCGACACGCTCCCTGTCTTCCTTGTTCAGATAAGCCTCGCCCATGGGCGGGTTGAATTGGCCCAGAACCCGCTCGACAGGATCGTTGCGAACCCGGCTGACTCCCTCACGAACGGCGTTCTCGAGGCCAGTCAATTTCTCATTGATCGCGTAGCGTTTGTCCTGATCGGTTTCAAGCTGATAGGCCACGCCCAATGTCGCGAGAACGCCACTATAGAATTGACGTTCGCTATCCGGCAGCTCGGCCAGCATCCCTTGCAGGTGCGTTTGTCTTTCCTGGAGCTGGATCACCTGAGGCGGATAACCGGTCATTTCCTGCTGGATACCGGCTTCAATTTTTTTCGCAATTCGGGAGTTCGCCTCGCTGCTGCGGTGAGCTTCGCCATCTAGCGTGTCGAAGTTCGTGTTGAGTGCCTTGAACTCCTCCAGACTCGCATTGGGCAGCGCGCGAGCGGTTGGCGTGGCCTGCTGCGGGTCGGCGGCCGCAGCGGGAAGCGTGCCGCTCAGGCCGTGGGGAACCCGTCCTGCCACGGCACCGGCGTGAGCGGATACAGCCCTCGGGGAACGGCTTTGAACCGATGGCACCTCCAGCGTGTCGCCTCTCCCCGTCGCGTGGCCCGATCGTGCGACATGCGCCAGGAGCGCCTCGCCGGATGTCTGGCGCGACGATAAAGCGGCTGACGTGGAAAACCGCGGCCGAGGGGCACGGGCTTCGCTCTGCTTCGCGGCCGCCAGCGCAGCTATCGGTCGCGCGAGAGTCGGATCCGGCGGCGCATGGTCTACCGGCTTGGGCTTTTCAGTCTCTCTGTTCTGCCTGGAAAAATCGTCCCGGACGGGAGAAGTCCAACCGCTTGCTGGGGATATCGTCATTTTTCCAGACTCCGTATGAAGGAAAGAATGACAGCAAACATGGGAGAGGCGCCGTGCTGTCGGGCCCATTGCAGCATGGCCGAAGTCCGGAGATGTCGTACCTGGGTGTATCGACCCCGATGTCGGTCTTCGCGGACGGCTCCGGCTTGCGCGGCGGCAGCTGCCATGCCGCGAATGCCCGTCCGCGACAGCCCCGAGAGGCCAGCGGCCCGAGCACGACCCGAAAAAGGCCGAAGCCGCCGACGCACACGCGAGCGGCGTCTCAAAACAGCAAAAATCCCTGGCCGCGGAGCGCCGCTTATAATCGAGCATTCTTTGCATTCACCAGCCGACCCGACACAATGAGCGAGACCCCGAGCGACACCACCTCCACGCTTGCCAAGAGCTTCGAGCCCCATACCATCGAAGCCCACTGGGGCCCTGAATGGGAAAAGCGCGCCTACGCGGCGCCCTCCTTCGAGCCGAACAAAAAGGATTTCTCGATCCAGCTGCCGCCGCCGAACGTCACGGGCACCCTCCACATGGGCCACGCGTTCAACCAGACGATCATGGACGGCCTCACCCGCTACCACCGCATGCTCGGCGAAAACACCCTGTGGGTGCCGGGCACGGACCACGCGGGTATCGCCACGCAGATCGTCGTCGAACGGCAACTGGACGCGCAAGGCGTCTCGCGCCACGACCTCGGCCGCGAAAAGTTCGTCGAACGCGTGTGGGAATGGAAGCAGCAATCCGGCTCGACCATCACGAATCAGGTGCGGCGTCTGGGCGCCTCGATCGACTGGTCGCGCGAATATTTCACGATGGACGACAAAATGTCGGCCGCCGTGCGCGACGTCTTCGTCCGCCTGTATGAACAGGGCCTGATCTATCGCGGCAAGCGACTCGTGAACTGGGACCCGGTGCTGCTCACCGCCGTCTCCGACCTCGAAGTGGTCAGCGAGGAAGAAAACGGCTCGCTCTGGCACATCCAGTACCCGCTCACGGACGGCTCGGGCCATCTGACGGTCGCCACCACGCGCCCGGAAACCATGCTCGGCGACACCGCCGTGATGGTCCACCCGGAAGACGAACGCTATGCGCACCTGATCGGCAAGACGGTCACGCTGCCGCTGTCGGGCCGCGAAGTGCCGATCATCGCGGATGATTATGTCGACCGCGAATTCGGCACCGGCGTCGTCAAAGTCACGCCCGCGCACGATTTCAACGACTACCAGGTCGGCCTGCGCCACAAGCTGCCGCAAATCGAAATCCTCACGCTCGACGCGAAGATCAACGACAACGCGCCGGAAAAATACCGCGGCCTCGACCGCTTCGAAGCCCGCAAGCAGGTGGTGGCCGACCTCGAAGCGCTCGGCGCGCTCGAATCGGTCAAGCCGCACAAGCTGATGGTGCCGCGCGGCGACCGCACGGGCGTCGTGATCGAGCCGATGCTGACGGACCAATGGTTCGTCGCCATGAGCAAGCCGGCGCCGGAAGGCACCTTCAATCCCGGTAAATCGATCGCGGAAACGGCGCTCGACGTGGTGCGCAGCGGCGAAATCAAGTTCGTGCCGGAAAACTGGACCACCACTTACTACCAGTGGCTCGAAAACATTCAGGACTGGTGCATCTCGCGCCAGCTCTGGTGGGGCCACCAGATCCCGGCGTGGTACGGCGAAAACGGCGAAATCTTCGTGGCGAAGACCGAAGAAGACGCGCGCGCCAAGGCTGCGGCAGCCGGCTACACGGGCGCCCTCAAACGCGACGAAGACGTGCTCGACACGTGGTTCTCGTCTGCTCTGGTGCCGTTCTCGTCGCTCGGTTGGCCGAATGAAACGCAGGAACTCAAGCACTTCCTGCCGTCGTCGGTGCTGGTCACCGGCTTCGACATCATCTTTTTCTGGGTGGCGCGCATGGTCATGATGACCACGCACTTCACCGGCAAGGTGCCGTTCGACACGGTGTATGTGCACGGTCTCGTGCGCGACGCCGAAGGCCAGAAAATGTCGAAGAGCAAGGGCAATACGCTCGACCCGATCGATATCGTCGACGGTATCGACCTCGACGCGCTGGTCGCCAAGCGCACCACCGGCCTGATGAACCCGAAGCAGGCCGCGTCGATCGAAAAGAAGACCCGTAAGGAATTCCCCGACGGCATCCCGGCGTTCGGCACCGACGCGCTGCGCTTCACGATGGCCTCCATGGCCACTCTCGGGCGCAACGTCAACTTCGATCTCGCGCGCTGCGAAGGCTATCGCAACTTTTGCAACAAGCTGTGGAATGCCACCCGTTTCGTGCTGATGAACTGCGAAGGCCACGATTGCGGCTTCGGCAAGCCGGAACAATGCGGTGAATGCGGCCCGGACGGGCACCTGAATTTCTCGTCGGCCGACCGCTGGATCGTCTCGCGCCTGCAACGGGTGGAAGCGGAAATCGCCAAGGGTTTCGCCGACTATCGTTTTGACAATGTGGCCAACGCCCTATACAAGTTCGTATGGGACGAATACTGTGACTGGTATCTCGAACTCGCCAAGGTTCAGATCCAGACGGGTCAACCGAACCAGCAGCGCGCAACACGCCGCACGCTGCTGCGCGTGCTCGAGACGGTGCTGCGCCTCGCGCATCCGGTGATTCCGTTTATCACCGAGGCGCTGTGGCAAAAAGTGGCGCCGTTGGCCGGACGTTACCCCGAGAGCAAAGCCGAGGGCGAAGCGTCCATCATGGTGCAGCCTTACCCCGTTGCCGAACCGTCGAAGATCGATGAAGACGCCGAGCAGTGGGCGGCCGACCTGAAAGCAGTGATCGATGCGTGCCGGAATCTGCGCGGCGAAATGAATCTGTCGCCGGCGGTGAAGGTGCCGTTGCTCGCTACCGGCAACGCGGAGCGCTTGCGCACCTTTGCTCCGTACGCACAGGCACTGGCCCGTTTGTCGGAGGTGCAAATCATTGCCGACGAGGCAACGCTGGATGCGCAGGCAGATGGCGCGCCAATTGCTATCGTAGGGAATGACAAGCTCGTGCTGAAGGTGGAAATCGATGTGGCAGTCGAGCGCGAGCGGTTGTCGAAGGAGATTGCGCGGCTGAGCACGGAAATCGTCAAGTGCAACGGCAAATTGCAGAATGAGAGTTTCGTTGCAAAGGCGCCGCCGGCAGTCGTTGAGCAGGAGCAGAAAAGACTGGCAGAATTCGAAGCCACAGTGGGCAAGCTGAAAGCCCAATTGGCGCGCTTGCCGGTCTGATCGACGCTCCATGCCCGCCCCCTAAGAGGCGGGCAAGGACCGATAGCTAATCCAGAGGATTCAGGGTAATCACATGCTAAAAGTTACAAAGGCGGTTTTTCCGGTAGCAGGTCTTGGCACCCGGTTCCTCCCTGCCACGAAGGCGAGCCCGAAAGAGATGCTGCCGATCGTCGACAAGCCACTGATCCAGTACGCGGTCGAAGAGGCGATGGCGGCCGGCATCACCGAAATGATCTTCGTCACCGGCCGCAGCAAGCGCGCGATCGAGGACCATTTCGACAAGTCGTATGAGATCGAGGCCGAACTCGAGGCTCGCGGCAAGGACAAGCTGCTGGAGCTCGTGCGCAGCATCAAGCCGAGCCACGTGGATTGCTTCTACGTGCGTCAGCCGGAGGCGCTCGGCCTCGGCCACGCGGTGCTGTGCGCCGAGAAGCTGGTGGGCGACAACCCGTTTGCCGTGATTCTCGCGGACGACTTGCTGTACGGAACGCCGCCTGTCATGGCGCAGATGATCGAGGTGTTCGACCACTATCACAGCTCGGTGATCGGCGTCGAAGAGATCCCGGCGCAGGAAACCAAGTCGTACGGCATTGTCGACGGCAAGGAATGGGAAGATTCGATCATCAAGATGTCGGGCATCGTCGAGAAGCCGGAGCCGAACGTGGCGCCGTCGAATCTCGGCGTGGTGGGCCGCTACGTGCTCAAGCCGCGCATCTTCGAACATCTGCGTGCGTTGAAGCCGGGTGCAGGCGGCGAATTGCAGCTGACGGACGCAATTCAGTCGCTCCTCGCCGACGAACAGGTGCTGGCGTACAAGTATCACGGCACGCGTTTCGACTGCGGCAGCAAGCTGGGTTATCTGAAGGCGACGGTCGAATTCGCCTTGCGTCACCCGGAAGTGGCTGCGGATTTCGAAGAATATCTGCGCACGCGTTCGCCGGTGCTGGAAGGTTGAACGGCTTTCTTCCGGCAGGCTTTCGTTAGGCGTCGAAGCTAAGTAAAAAGGCGCTGTGCCCCGCTTTCGCGGGCACAGCGCCTTTTTTGTTTTCTGGGCGGCAGACTGGGCCGGCATGAACGCCGGTGCGCCGGTTTCAGCGGCGTTTCATCAGGAAAGTGAAAACCTTGTCCTGCGCCGAGCTTTCGACGATTTCATTGCCGGTTTGCTTCGCGAACGCGGCGAAATCGCGCTGCGAACCGGGATCGGTGGCCAGCACCTTGAGAATCTGGCCGCTTTCCATGTCGGCGAGCGCCTTCTTGGCGCGCAAAATGGGCAGCGGGCACATCAGCCCGCGCGCATCGACTTCCTTGTGAATCTGAATTTGCATCGACGATGACCTTCGGGGAGAGGGGCGTCGTGGGTGACGCCGGACGGAGGGTTGAATTCTACCGCAGGGGCAGTGGGGGTGCCGGAGGGGCGCGGTTTTGGTTGTTGTTCTTTTAGGGTCTTGGCCTTTTTCTTGAGTTCGCGGTGCTCTATGCGTTGCCCCTGTGCGGGGCGGCATCTACTTGTTCTCGACGGGGTGTTGGCCTTTCCTTGATTTGTTGGTGGTGTATTAGCGTTGCCCCTGTGCGGGGCGGCACCT
>NZ_JARESX010000069.1:0-38882 GCF_046026435.1 Paraburkholderia sp. RL17-381-BIF-C
CGCGACGCTCTCCCAGCTGAGCTACCCCCCCAACGTGCAAACAATTCTAGCACAGGCATTTTCCGATTTGCCAAGCCGCACGAGGCAGCAAAACATCACCTGGATGGCGCCCCCGCGAGCACCCAATCCACCACCGCGCGGATGTCCGCGTCGCTCATCGATTGATGCGCGGGCATGGGAATCATGCCCCAAACGCCCGAGCCGCCCTCCTTCACCTTGCGCGACAACTTCGCCGGCGCTTGCGCATCGCCCCTGTACTTTGCGGCGATCTGCTGGAACGACGGACCGACCAGTTTGCGGTCCACCGCATGACATCCCATGCAAGCATTGGAGTTGGCAACCCGTTGCCCACTTGGCGCATCCGCCGCTTGAGCAGCCGGTGCCGCAACGCCCGTCAGCGCGCCAAGCATCAGCGCGCTCACTGCAATGGCAACACCGCGCATCATGGCGTCGTCGCCTTCGGATTACCCGGATGCACCGAGCTTGAATTGCTGACCGGCGCGGGCGCCTGCTGCTCCAACGGCCGCGAACTCACCGACGAATCAGGAATAGCGCCCACGGTCGGCGCACTCGCGTCCGGTTGCGAAGCCGCCACCGGCGCCGTCCCCGCCGCCGCGGCTGCCGCCGCCGCTTCCTGCGGCTGAATGTACTGGAACACCTTCACGACCTGCACGACGCCCGGCACGCGGCTCGCAACGTCCGCACCGCGATTGCCTTCGTCCATGGTGACGAGGCCCATCAGATACACCGAGCCACGCTCGGCGACCACCTTGAAGTTGTTCGCCGAAATGTTCTTCTCGGCGATCAGCGCGGTCTTCACACGCGTTTCGAGGTAAGTGTCATT
The DNA here is from genome assembly GCF_046026435.1 of Paraburkholderia sp. RL17-381-BIF-C. Taxonomy (NCBI): domain Bacteria; kingdom Pseudomonadati; phylum Pseudomonadota; class Betaproteobacteria; order Burkholderiales; family Burkholderiaceae; genus Paraburkholderia; species Paraburkholderia sp. RL17-381-BIF-C. Next base: position 845 of record NZ_JARESX010000069.1, read on the forward strand.
CGTGCGCGACGAGAACGAACTCGCCGGCATGATCGTCAGTTCGTTGACGATCGTACTGACGTTGTTCAAGCCACGCACAATCGTCTCCGCGCGCTGCTTCGACACGTCCCCGGCTACTTCGCCCGTCAGCAGCACGCGGCGGTTGAACACCGCCACGTTGACGTGCGCGTTGTCGGGCAGGTTCTGGCTGATCTGCGAGAGCGCCTTCACCTGCAACTCGCGATCTTCGGTCTGCGCGCCGAGCGTGCGCCGGTCGGTCGCCACCAGCGCGCTGCCGCCCGCCGCGCCGGCGACGGCCAGAAAGCAACCCTGCAATGTTGCGGACAGCCCCGCCGCGAACCCAACCACCAGCACGGTTCTCACCAGTGTCTTCTTGACGCGGAATACGCTCATCAACTAGCTCTCCTTCGGAATCGGTCTCAGTCTTCGCCCAGCAACATGGCATCGATGCCGTCGCACAGACAATGGATGGTCAGCAAATGCACTTCCTGAATACGCGCGGTGCGATCGGACGGCACACACACGTGGATATCGGTGTCGCTCAACACTTCCTGCATGCGTCCGCCGCCCTTGCCGGTCAGCGCGACGACGATCATTTCGCGCTCGTGCGCGGCCTCGATCGCGGCGAGCACGTTGGCGGAATTGCCCGACGTGGTAATCGCCAGCAGTACGTCGCCCGGCTGGCCGAGCGCCCAGACCTGCTTCGAGAAAATCTGTTCAAACGAATAGTCGTTGGCGATGGCTGTCAGCACCGACGTGTCGGTGCTCAGCGCAATCGCCGGCAAGCCTGGCCGCTCGCGCTCGAAGCGGCCGATCAGTTCGGCGGCGAAGTGTTGCGCGTCGGCCGCCGACCCGCCGTTGCCGCACGCAAGAATGCGATTGCCGTTGGCAAGTGCGGCGAACATCGTGTCGATCGCGACGGCGATCGGCATCGACAGGGTTTCGAGGGCTTCGAGTTTGACTGCCGCGCTGTCGCGGAAGTGTTGTTGAATACGTTCGACTGACATCGAGTCTCTATTTTCTACCGCGAGTGGACCGCAGTGCGCGGCCGTGTTGTGAAGTCGTATGGCGAAGTCGTGCCGCTCCGATAAACCCGGCCGGCAACGCAGTGCATGAATGCAAAACCATCGCGCATTGCGCCGCTTCGTGTGTTGCCGGCGTAGTCCCGTGGCCTGCACGCGAGCGCAAGTTTATCGCACTCGCACGTGTTCTCCGCGCACGGCGTCAGACTTCGTCGGCACGAAACGCATCGCGCAACCACACGAGCCGGCCCGCTTCGAACGCGATCACGTCGAACCGGCAAGCGGGCTGAACGCGCCACTGCGAAGCGCGGGTCGCCAGATAGTGCTGCGCGGCGCGCACGATGCGCTGCTTCTTCTGCCAGCCGATACTCGCCGCCGCGCCGCCGTACCGGCGCTGCGCGCGAGCACGCACTTCGACGAACACCAGCGCGCCGTCACGCTCGCGCATCACGAGATCGATCTCGCCGCCGCGGCACGACACATTGCGCGCGACGAACCGCAAACGCTGCCGTTGCAAAAACTCCTGCGCACGCGCCTCGAAAGCCGCGCCGACGAGTTTGGACCCGACGAGTCTCGAAAAGTTGTGCGCCGAGATGGATGCGCCGATCGGCGCCGCCGCGTGCACCGTCTCCCTGCCACCCGGCTCGCGCGGCACTGCGTGGCACAATGGCGGCCTCGTTCCGTCTGTTTGCGTCTTCTGCCTCATGACTCCTCTCTCCGAACTCGCGCAAGGGCAGCAGTACCCGACTGCCGCGCTGTATGTGGTGGCCACGCCGATCGGCAACATTGCCGACGTCACGCTGCGCGCGTTGCACGTGCTCGGACTGGTGGACCGCATTGCGGCTGAAGACACCCGCAACACCGGCCAACTGCTCGCGCGTTACGGCATCTCGAAGCCACTCGTCGCGGTGCATCAGCACAACGAACGGGCCGCGGCACTGCGGCTGGTCGAGCACCTGCAAGCGGGCGAGCGCGTGGCCTACGTGTCCGATGCGGGCACACCGGGCATCTCGGACCCCGGCGCAAAACTCGTCGACGCGGTCCGTGAAGCGGGCTTTCCCGTCATTCCGTTACCCGGCGCCAGCGCCCTCGCGACCGCGTTGAGCGCGGCCGGCGACTGGGTTGCGACATTCTCGTTCCTTGGCTTCCTTCCGCCGAAAGCGAAAGCGCGCGCCGCCACGCTGCAGCCGCTCGCGAACCACCCTCACGCTATGGTGTTCTACGAAGCGCCGCACCGGATCGTCGAAACCGTGCAGGCACTGGCCGACGCATTCGGCGGCGAGCGCAAGCTGCTCATCGCACGGGAATTGACTAAGTTACACGAAGCGCTGCACCGCAGCACCCTGGCCGAAGGGCCAACGTGGCTTGCTGCCGATCCGAACCGGCAACGCGGCGAATTCGTGCTGGTGGTGGAAGGCGCGCAACCGGAAACGGCCGGCGAACACGATCACGACGCGCTATTAGAGATCCTGCTGGAAGAATTGACGGTGAGCAGCGCCGCCAAAGTGGCCGCGGCTATCACCGGAGCGTCGCGCAACACGCTGTACACGCGCGCGCTGGCGCTGAAGAAGGACGAAGAACAAAGCTGACGGACAAACGAAAAGGGCCGCGCGATGCGGCCCGTCCTGTTCTCTGCGGATACGATGCGAGCGGCCGTCATGCCGCACGGCGGCGATACGGAGAGCGCGCCTGAGACGCACCCGCCGCCGCTACATCACTTCTGGGCGATCGAATCCGAATTCGACGCCAGCATTTCGTCACGCGCAGCACGCGCTTCCTGCTGCGTGAGTCCTTCGATCTGCACGCGCGCCGTACCGGCGTGGCGCATGTCGAGCACGGACGCGGCGGCCATGGACAGATCGATCACGCGGCCACGCGCATACGGGCCGCGGTCATTGATACGCACGACGACCGAGCGCGACGTGGCCGGATTGGTCACGCGCACATAGGAGCCGAGCGGCAACGTACGATGCGCCGCGGTCAGCGCGTGCATGTCGTAGCGTTCGCCATTGGCGGTGCGGCGGCCATGGAAGCCACGGCCGTACCACGAAGCGCGGCCGGTCTGATGAAAGTCCGAAATGCCCGAACCCTCATCCGTAAGAGGCTTTGCATCGGCCAGCGACGAGCCTTGTGCAGTCGCGTCTGAAGCCGGCGCGCTACCAAAAGCTTGCGGTCCGAAGGAGCCCGCCTGCGTCAATTTTGTGCTCTGCGGCACGCCGCTATCCGACGTGTTGCCTGCGCCCGGAGGCGTGGCGCAACCCGCCAGCACAAAAAAGGCAAAAAGAGTCCCCAGACCACGGGATAACCGAGTTTTCATAAGACGTGCAATCACATTGTCGAGCCGCATCACGCAAAAGTTGAGCGTGTTGCCTGCGACTCCGGCGGCAATGGACGACAACGCGCCGCGCAGTTGAGCGCAGTACGTCAAAGCCCGGATGCGGCTCATTCAGCCGCTACCGCACGGTTAATTTTCACGTCTGGCGCAACCTGTCCCCGGCAGCCTGACCAGACCCCACATGCCGCCATCGAACGTGGCAAACACGTTCTTGCACGCGTAACTCAGCGCGCAGGAACGGCGGCGTAGGCCCCACCCAGCGTCACGGCAGTTAAGTCCGTAGCAGGCGCGCGGCGCCTGGCTGGGCAAGACGTGTGCATCGAATGCATCGATACCTGATGGCCGCCCGGAAGTGCGACAGCCCATACTTGAGTGGCGATCCGCGTGCCCATTTTTGATGGGGACGCATCGCCTTGTGGCATGCACAGTTCCCTATGCATGGGGTGCATTATACCTAAAACAAAATTTCGGGATGACAAGGGATTGAAAACCTTGATGAATTTTCACGTCTGCTGCAAAAATGAGCAGAGGAAAGCCCGCTGGGACGGGGCTTCAGCCCCTCGGTGAGCGCGGGCTAGACGCCGGTACAATCAACGTTTTTCCAGCGGCGCCGTCATCCATGAAAGTCACCTTGATCCCCGTCACGCCGTTCCAGCAAAACAGCTCGCTGCTCGTTTGTGAGGCAACCGGACGCGCGGCGGTAGTCGACCCGGGCGGCGACCTCGACATCATCCAGGGCGAAGTCGCGCGGCAGAACGTGACGGTCGAAAAAGTGTTCCTGACGCACGGCCACATCGATCACTGCGCGGGCGCAAAAACGCTGGCCACGCACTACGGTGTACCGATCGAAGGCCCGCATCCGGACGAGCGCTTCTGGCTCGACAAGCTGCCGGATCAAAGCACACGCTTCGGCTTTCCCGCCGCCCAGGCGTTCGAACCGGACCGCTGGTTGCAGAACGGCGAGACCGTGCAGTTCGGCGACGAAATCCTCGAGGTCTATCACTGTCCGGGCCACACGCCCGGCCATGTGGTGTTCTTCAGCCGCGCGCATCGGCTCGCGCTGGTGGGCGACGTGCTGTTCGCCGGCTCGATTGGGCGCACGGATTTTCCGCGCGGCAACCACGCGGATCTGGTGCGCTCGATCCGCGAAAAACTCTGGCCGCTCGGCGACGACGTCACTTTCGTTCCGGGCCACGGGCCTACTTCGACGTTCGGCGCCGAACGCCGCACCAATCCGTATGTCGCCGATGGAGTCGAGGCATGAGCAGCGAAATCTATGTGAGCACCGACGTCGAAGCGGACGGCCCGATTCCCGGTCCGCACTCCATGCTCAGTTTCGCCTCCGCCGCCTACACAGAAGACAAGCGCCTGATCGCCACCTTCTCCGCGAATCTCGAACTGCTCGAGGGGGCCAAGCCGCATCCCGTTCAGGAAGCATGGTGGAAGACGCAACCCGAAGCATGGGAAGCCTGCCGCAAGGATTTGCAAACGCCTCTGGCCGCGTTGACGGCGTATGTCGAATGGGTCGAAGCGTTGCCGGGCAAGCCGGTGTTCGTCGCGATGCCGGCTGGTTTCGACTTCACTTATATGTTCTGGTACATGATGCGGTTTGTCGGCCGCTGTCCGTTTTCCTGGTCGGCGCTCGACATCAAGACCCTGGCCTTCGCGATGACCGGCCTGCCCTACCGCAAGAACATCAAGCCGCGCTTTCCGAAGCACTGGTTCGACGAACATCCGCATACGCACGTCGCGCTGGATGACGCGATCGAACAAGGCGCGCTTTTCTGCAACATGTTGAAGGATCTGCGCGCAAGTCAGGCGATCACGCTTGCGGCCGGCAAAGATGGGGACGACACAGGACAAAATACTACTGAGGAACCGGCAAATTAGGTAATCTCCCTCGTCGAGGCCGTTTTACATTGCGTTTCGTTTTCGCCCCCTCTACCATGCGTTGATACGGCGACGCAAACGGAGGCGCAGTTGACACTCGATACGTTCTCTCAAAAAATCCTGCGCCTGCTGCAGCTCGACGCACGCCGCTCGGTGCAAGAGATTTCCGACCAGGTCGGCCTGTCGAGTACGCCATGCTGGCGGCGCATCAAGGACATGGAACAATCGGGCGTGATCCAGCGCTACACCGCCCTGCTGGATCGGGAAAAGCTCGGGCTGCACGTCTGCGCCCTCGCGCATATTCACCTCACACGCCACACCGAAGGCGGTGTCGAACAGTTCGAGCGCGAAATCGCTACCTGCCCGGAAGTCACCGAGTGCTACAGCACGACCGGCGAGTCCGATTACATTCTCAAGATCGTCGCGCCGGACATCAAGGCGTACGACACCTTCCTGCACGAACGCATCTTCAAGATTCCGGCCGTCGCGCAGGTTCGCACGAGCGTCGTGCTACGCGAAATCAAATTCGATACGCAATTGCCGTTGTAAGCCGTTGACCATTCGACGCACGCCGTGAAGCCGCATGGTGGCGCGGCGCAAAAATCAGGTGGCGCTGTGCGGCTCCGTCGCTTTCGCATGATCAGTGGCCAAGCCAATGTTTGCCTGGATTGTCGGCGCGGTGTCGGCCGGCGAGGCGCCCAGTTCCTGTAATACGTCCAGTTTGCGAGCGCCCAGGCGCGCCTTGAGCGCGGCCAGGTCAAGCCGCCCCAGTCGTTGCGATTCGCGGCCCAACGTGCGCGGCACATCTGACAACACCACTTCGACATCGAGGCCCGTGCTCAGATAGTGGATGTTCACCGCCGCCGCCTTCATGCCGAGAGGCACCAGCGCCGCGCTCACTTCCGCGGTGACTCGCTCGCGGGTAGGCAAATCGACTGGCGGGTGCGCCACCGCATCGTTTTCGGGATCGACGTGAATCAATGCGTCGAGCACGCGGCTGTCCGTCAACACCCGCAGACGCGCCGACTCGGCGATGTAGTGTCCCTCTGACACGGAGATCAGCGGGTCGACCAGAATGTGCGCGTCGACGAGCGCGAAGTCGCCCATCTTGCGCGTGCGCAGTTCGTGCACGTCGCGCACGCCGGGTGTCGACAGCAGCAACGTACGCATGTCCGCGGTAGCAGCGTCGTCGAGCGCGCGGTCGGAGAGGTCCTGTAGCGCGTCCCAGCCGAACATCCACCCCATGCGCGCCACCATGAAGCCGACGATCGCCGCGGCAATCGGGTCGAGCAGGCGCACGCCAGCGAGGCTGCCGACAATACCGATCGCGACCACCAACGACGACGCCGCATCGGAACGCGCATGCCAGGCATTGGCGATCAACATGGCCGAACGCGCACGCTGCGCTTCGCGCAGCATGTAGCGAAACAGACTCTCTTTGGAAATCAGAACCAGCACCGCGACCGCGAGCGCGCTCATATGAACCGCGGGGATATTTTGCAGATCGGCGAGGCGCGTTCCGGCCCGCCACAACATACCGACGCCCACCGCGATCAGAAGTGCGCCCAGAAATAACGACGCGACGGTTTCATAGCGGCTATGCCCGTAATTGTGATCCGCGTCGGGTTTTGCCCCACTGTGCCGATTGGCGATCAACACCACAAAATCGGAAACCAGATCCGCGAGGGAATGGACACCGTCGGCGACCAATGCCTGAGAGTGGGCGAACACGCCGATGACGATTTGCAGCGTCATCAATACCGCATTAAGCGCAATACTGACAAATGTACTTTTGCGCGCAATGCGATGTTTTTCGGCGGACTGGGAAGCGGCGGCGGCAGGCATCTGAGAAGCGGACTGGAAAAGTTCAATCCCTGCATTCTACCCGGCACATCAGGAGACGCGTGGCAGACGCCCAAAAAATTCCTTTTAAATCAGCTGCTTATCTAAACGAAAAGCATTCGCGTTCAAGTTGCGCGGAGTACATGCGACAGCTACACGGCATTTTGTCGCGGCAATAAAAAAACCGCGCCCTTGACGGTACGCGGTTCTCTCTTGCAACGTCAGACGCGATGGGCGCATCTGATTGAAGCCATTCGTATTAACTGATGGGCAGAAGCCGGGCAGAAACATTACCCGCTGCCCAAAGTATTTACTTCTCGATGAGAAACTTCTCGCGATCCAGACCTGCGATCCAGCGCGGCGGCTTACCGCGGCCGGACCACGTGCTGCCGCTATCCGGGTCGCGGTACTTCGGTGCGACACCCGCGCGCGGACGAGCGGCTTTAGCACCCTTGGCAGCACGACCGCCGCCGAGTTCGGTCAGAGAAATGCCGTAGTCGGCCATTTTCTGCTTGATTTCATTCAATACTTCCGCGTACTCGCGCGACTTCGCTTCTTCGATCTGCTTTTCGAGCTTCTCGCGCTGAGCGAGTAGTTCCTTGTAGGAAGACATAGGTTCCCTTGTGGTTTGGATAAATGACTGCCAGTCTTAAGCCAGCTTGCCCTTTGAAGGTGATCATGCCTCGGAATTTGATAGCGAGATTAACACAAAATAGAAAGACTACAAAAGCGCGAGCGTTGAATTAATCCGAATTCGTTTCAAAAAATTTCCATCCACCACCGGATGTCCACACTCCCTTTCAAATAGCTGATTTCGGATTTTGCTGAAAACTGCAGGCGGCATCGGTAATTATCAATTTAACTGTCACAAAATGAAAATTAAGATCGTCATTTTCCGACAACATTTCATGCGATGATAGCTTTCACATGAAACGTCGTAACATATTGCCGCACGCGTTCCGTGCGGTTATTACACACGATCGTTTTCCCGCAAACGGTGCTAAAAACCTAATTAGCGTGGCGCTGCATGCAATCTTCGAGCGCCGCGCGCAAGTTCCCGGTATTGAGTTTCGCGTCGTCGAAAGCAAAACGGCTACGCACGCCGTTCATTTTCAGGTCCGCGCCATATCGGTCGACGCCGAGCAGTTGAAATCCACTTGCGCGTCCAGAGTGACTGGCCAATTGTTCGATGAGCGTGTTCTTTTCATCGAAAGCAAGTGGCGGCAATGGATCGAGCTCGGCACCGTCCAGCCACCCCATTGCGCCGAAACCGCCGATATAACGCAACCTTTCGAGCCGCATTGTCCAAAACGTAAAATCACCGAGCACGAGGTAGCGCTCTGCCTCCGGGTGGTAGCGCAGATAGCGCTGCACGACCTCAGGCGTCGAGTCGACCGGTTCGAAGGTGCCCAGCAACGTGACGCGTTGGCCGCTCAGTACGTCGCCGTCAGGTGCGTCGACGGCGAGAAAGCCGGCGCGCGGGTCGGCGTGCAGATTATGGGTGTGCTCGGCGAGTCGGCTCACCAGGATCGTCGGCCGATGGTGCGGGTCCGGTGCGAACGGCAGCATTGACGGATAAGGGAAGCCTTCCGGCTGGCGCGCGTGCGTGGCGAGCGTGCCGACGGCGGCCGTGTGCAGCAGATGCAGCGGAGCGTGAGCGGGAATGTTCAAGTGTGCGTTCCTGGATAGGACAGTGGCGAATCACAAAAAACCGGGGAGCGGCGCATTCGGTACATCCGGCACATCCGGCGCTTGTCGCGCCGAGGCCGCGACGCCCCAAACGGAACCGAATGGAGCGCGCCGGGCCGAGTTGAGCACGAACCAAACTCGAGCCGAGCCCTGCCGAACCATCGCAACTATGCGGATTCCGCCTTCCAGCATAAAACAGCTCGCTTCGTTAGAATCGGAATTTCGCTTTCAACGCGCTTTCTTCCGCGTTCCCTCCTCGAGATTTCCGTGTCAGACCGCTCTCCCGAAGTCACCGCCCTCCCCGCCGCTCACCGCGACCTGTCCGATACCGCACGGCAGCGCGCCCGTATCGCCACGATGGCGGTGTTCTTCATCGCCGGCATGATGTACGCGTCCTGGGGGGTACATGTGCCGACGGTGCGCGACCGTTTCCATCTGAACGCGGCGATGCTCTCGTTCGCGCTGCTGGCCGTCGCCGGCGGCTCGATCGGCGCGATGGCGGCCAATGCTTCCTGGATTGCGCGCGTCGGCACGCGCCGCGCCTGCCTCACCGGCGGCCTCGTGATGGCCGTGTGCGCGGCGCTGATTCTGGTCGTGCCGACCTACTGGCTGCTGCTGGTCGTGCTGGCCACCTTCGGCGCGGGCATGGCCACACTCGATGTCGCGATGAACGCCGAAGCCAGCGCCGTCGAAAAAGCGCTCGGCAAGCCAATCATGTCGTCGTTGCACGGCATGTTCAGCGTCGGCGGGATGGCCGGTGCGGCGGTCGGCGGCGCGTTGCTGTCGCGCGGCATGGCGCCCGCGGTACATCTGGCGCTAGCCGCCGCGGTCAGCGCATTCGTTCTGATTGCCGCCTGTCCTTCCGTGCTGCCGCACGTGCCGCACGCCGACCATCCCGATTCCGCCACGCCGCGCGCCAACCGCTGGCGCTCGCCGGCATTGTGGGCGCTCGGCGCGATGGCGTTGGTCGCGCTGATCGCCGAAGGCGCGATGTACGACTGGGCCACCGTCTATATGCGCGATGTGGTGCTGGCCACGCCGGCGCTTGCGAGCGCGGCCTACGCGGCGTTTTCGGGCGGCATGGCGGCCGCGCGATTTGCCGGCGACGCGGTGCGCGCCCGCTTCGGCGCTCCGCAACTGGTGATGGCGAGCGCGACGCTCGCCTGCGTCGGGATGGTCGGCGCGCTGTTGCTGCCGAATGCGGTGGCGGCGCTGATCGGTTTCACGCTGATGGGTCTCGGCCTGGCGAACATGATGCCTGTGTTGTTCGCTGCGGCTGCCAGCGTAAAAGGCATTCATGCGGCGGAGGGACTGGCGCATGTTGCCGGACTCGCGTACTTCGGGCTGCTGCTCGGTCCGGTGATCATCGGCGCGGTGACCCAGGTGAGCAGTTTGCCGATCGGCCTCTCGGTGGTCGCCATCTGTTCCGCCGCGATCGCAGTCGCGGGCCCGAAGGTGCTGCGGCGTTTGAAGATCTGACGCGAAGACACGCCGTTGCCGCGTCTGCGCGTACGACGCCATACGAAGCGCGTGCGTCCTTACGTTACGTTACGCGTGGCTCGCACACGGCTGTGTTCCGGGACACGTCGATGGAAGGAAGGCACTCCCGTCGTGGCGCACGCACCGCCAACACGTTGATTCATATACGTTTACTTGTTGCTTCCATCGTGCGAACAAAAATGGCATAGGCCTTGCAGTTAGCTCCCCAAGCAGTGTCCAAAACTACGGGGGAGCAGACCATGAATCGCAAATTCAAGCTGACGGCGATCGCCATGTGCGTCACGTCGATGATCATCCTGACGGGATGCGGAAGCACGTTGAACAGGCCGAGCGTGGCGGGTGGCGCGGGAAGCGGATCGGGTGGCGGTGCTGGCTCGGGTGGCGGGACGCCTACGCCGACGCCTACACCTACACCTACACCTACACCTACACCTACGCCGACGCCCACACCAACGCCTACACCTACACCCACGCCAACGCCAACGCCAACGCCAACGCCGACGCCCACACCGACTCCAACGCCGACCAGCGCCAACCCCATCGGCGTAGTCGTGCAAAACACCGGCAACGTGGTCACCGCCGCCGGCCAGACCGTCTCCGCTGTCGGCAGCCAGATCGGACTCACGCCGATTCCAGGCGCGAATCCGGCGACCACCACGGCGCTCGGCAACGTCGTGTCGAATCTCGGCAACGGCGTGACAGCCGTCGGCACCGGCGTGGCGAGCGGCCTCGGCCAGCTTGGCAACTCCACCGATCCACTCGGCACGACGCTCGCCAGCAGTAGCAATCTGGTCCAAAACGCAGGCCAGGCCGTCAACAGCGCCGGCCAGCTCGTGACCAGCCTCGGCAGCGGCCCCACTGCACCGCTGAGCCCATTGACCACGCCGCTCGGCAGTACGGTCTCGACGCTCGGCAACGCGGTCACTGGCCTTGGCACCCAACTCGGCTCGCAACTGACGAACGGCCCGATCCAGCAAGTCACTCAAACGGTCTCCACCGCGATCACGCCGATCACGAGCACGCTCGCGCAGACGACCCAAACCGTCGGCGACACGACCGGCCTCGGTTCACCGCTGAACGGCCTGCTCTCGACGATCGGTCATGGACTCGACAGCGCCGGCGGCAAGCTCAGCAGCGCGACAGGCAATCCGATCGGCCAGAACCTCGGCAACGTCGTGACCAAGCTCGGCGATACGGTGACGTCCGCCGGCGGCCTGCTCACAGCGGGTGCCGCCGGCAGCGGCAATCCGCTCGGCGGCATCACCGGCATTCTGAATCCGGGCAGCGGCGGCACGGGCTCGCCGCTCGCACCGCTGACCAGCATCCTCACCGCGCTGCCCGGCACCTTGAGCGGCGGCCTGACGGGCGGCAGCGGCACCGGCGGCCCGCTCGCGCCGTTGACCAATGTCGTCAGCACCTTGACCGGCAGCCTCAGCGGCACGGGCTCGGGCAGTCCGCTTGCGCCGCTCACCGGCGTCGTCAGTTCGGTCACCGGGGCATTGAGTGGCGCGACGAACAGCGGCAGCAATCCGCTCGCGCCGGTGACCTCGGCCGTGTCGTCGCTGACTGGCGCGCTAGGCTCGGCCACGGGGTCGGGTAGCAGCGGCACCGCCAACCCGCTTGCACCGATCACCGGTTTGTTGACCACGGTCACCGGTGCCTTGAGCGGCGCGACGACGTCCGCCGGCGGCACGACCGGCGGCGGTCTGCTCGGCGGCCTCGGCTCGCTGACGACGACCAGGAAGTGACGAACAAAGATAACGACAGCAAATAACGGCGCGAAAAAACAAGCGTCGAAGGGGGGCGGCGAGCCGGGTAACCGGCTCGCTGTTTTTTTATCCGCGCTTCTCGCCACCCGCATCACCCGCCGACCGCACCGTTTCAGACAGCGGCGCGCTATCACCCGCAAGTCACAGTTCGTGATACGTATCGTAGTGACGCGAGAAGTCGTTACTCCGGAGAAAGTTGGTGAACGTCATCGTCACCGACGCGTCGAGTCCTTCCACGTAATGCCACCAGCCAATCGGCAGAAACAGCAATTCGCCTGGCGCGAGCGTGCATTCGAGCAATTGCGCTTGCCGCATCGACGGGAAACTGTCGTAGTCGATCGCGCCGCCGTCCACTTGCGAATAGCAATGCAGATGGTTCGCCATATGCGGCGTGTCGGATAGCGGCACGAGTTTGATCCGCTTACGGCCAATCACCTGCGCCATCAAGTTGTTGGTCAGATCATGGTGAAACGGCGTCCTGGTTCCTGCCGGTCCCATCCAGAAGAAGCCGGTATCGGGCGAAGCGGCGTCGAGATACTCGTCGATTGGCGGCACATCGGACCATAACGCCGCAAGCGCCGCGCGATTGTGCGAGGTGTTATTGGCGGTCATATAGAAATCGTTGGTCGGCCCGCTCTGCTCGACGAGATCCACATAATCGGCAAAGCGCATCATGCGCTTCAGCATGGGCTGATTGATTTCGTAATTCGCATCCGATTCGCGGCCGAACTGCACTTCCACTTCGCAATCGCCGCAGCGCTCACGGAAGTAGTCCCAATTCCACCGCGAACGTGCGGGCCAGAAATCGAATGCACCGGTGATGATGACCGGCCGGTTCTGAGAGTAGTACTGCTCAAAGAACGCGTCGCGCGATAAACGTTCGCGCCGCTCGATCAATCCGCTTGCCGTGCGCATGCGATTCAGCTCGCTGTACACCGACAATATCCATTCGCGCTTGCGCAAACGATTGCGCAAGCGCGTCGCGCCATGAAAATAAGGACTCGCAATTGCCGCTTCGATTTCTCGAGTGGCATCGGCCGCGTCGAAACCGTGGCCGACAAGCACGCCATGCAGCGCGGACGGCGGTGCGTCGAGCAGCAGATTCTCGGCAATCCAGCGGCGCCATGCGTCGTCGAAAGAGCGGGTCACGGTAGTCACGGCATGGTCTCCGAACAGTGCGGCTACACAAAAAATATCGGCAAAAAGAATCGGCAAAAGAAATCGGCAAAAGAAAAGGCACGCGTACCTCGCGGCGCGCGTGCCTTTTTAATCATGCGACCGAAGACAGACCAACGCCGCCTTCGCTCACGCGATTTTTACATCTTCACTACGTCGAGCAGCGTCTTCTTGCCTGCCTTGTAGTTGTACAGCGAGATCACGCCGTGCTGAAGGTCACCCTTCGAGTCGAACGTGGTTTCACCGATCACACCCTTGTAGTCCGTGCTCGGCATTGCTGCCAGGATCTTCGCCGGATCGGTCGAGTTAGCACGCTTCATAGCGTCGACGATGATGTACACAGCGTCATACGTGAACGGTGCGTAGATCTGGATCGGCTGACCGAAACGCTTCTGATACTTGGCGAGGAACGCCGAGCCGCCGGCCATCTTCTCGAGCGCCATACCGGCTTCCGAACAGACGATGTTGTCGGTTGCGTCGCCAGCCAGGTCCGACAGCTTGTCGGTACACACGCCGTCGCCTGCCAGCACCTTCGCGCGCAGGCCGAGCTGCTTGGCTTGCTTGGCGAACGGGCCGCCGGTTGCGTCCATACCGCCGTACATGATCGCGTCCGGGTTTTCGCCCTTGATCTTCGTCAGAATCGCGCGGAAGTCGACAGCCTTGTCGTTCGTCGCGTCATGCGACATCACGTTCAGGCCCAGCGACTTGGCGGTCTTTTCGAATTCGTTTGCCAGACCCTGGCCGTAAGCGGTCGAGTCGTCGACGATCGCGACGCTCTTCACTTTCAGACCCTTCGCTGCGTAGTTAGCCAGTGCCGGACCTTGTTGCGCATCGGTCGCGACGACGCGGTACGTCGTCTTGAAACCTTGTTGCGTGTAGGCCGGGTTCGTTGCCGACGGCGAGATCTGCACGATGCCTGCATCGCTATAGATCTTCGAAGCCGGAATCGACGTGCCCGAGTTCAAGTGGCCAACCACTGCGACGACCTTGTCGTCGACCAGCTTCTGCGCGACTTGAGTTGCCGTGCGCGGGTCGGCTGCGTCGTCCTGTGCGTCCAGTTGCAGCGTGACCTTCTGGCCACCGATCGTCAGGCCCTTGGCGTTGATTTCTTCAACTGCCAGGCGCGCGCCGTTTTCGTTGTCTTTACCCAGGTGAGCGATACCGCCAGTCAGCGGTGCAACGTGACCGATCTTGACGACCGTGTCGGCTGCAGCCGAAGTTGCCAACGTAGCGAACAGCATCGCGGCAGCGCTGATCGGCAACAGCTTTTGAATCTTGATGTTCATGTAAGTCTCCAGTTTCGGTCCCAAAAACAACGTAATCGCCCTGTGCCCCCGCTTCCCCAACACGTGTCGCTCAGTCCCGTGGACGACCACGCCGGTTGCATCGTTCATGCACTTGGCCAGCACGCTCACCGGACTGTTTGTGGCAGGCGGCAAACCGTACTTGCGCGCAAGTGTAGGCCATCAAATTAATTTGTGGGGCTTTTTTGAGGAAGTGGGATGAACACTAATAGCGTTTATCCAACAGGGGCCGATTCCGGCTGGAAAGACTGACTCGAAAGCACCAGCCCATGCGGGTTTCCGCTATGTGAGGCTTTCGTCTAACAGCTCGGCCTAAAGGTTTTTGCGCGTTAAACCGTTAATCATGCGAATAGGCTTTTTGCCTAAAAAGGAGGCGCGCCGAAGGTGATGCCTGGCGCGCCTGGATTACGTCTGAATCATGCTGAATCAGCGTTCGAGCGCGGCGACACGCGCCGTTGCTTCGCGCCATTCGCGTTCGAGCTGACTCATCAGTTCGGCCGCGCCGAGACCTTCGCGGCGCGCACGACCCAAGGGCGCACCCTGGCCCGACCACAGAGAAAGATAGTCGCCGTTTTCCGCGCGGCTCGCGGTTTGCCGCAGTTCCTGCGTCAACGCATTTTGCACGGGATACGGCGCGATCTTCTGCGGTGTCTCGCTCAACCGCTGCATCAACGGATTGCGTATGCCGCGCGCATGGCGGCCGGTGATCGCGCGCGTGACCGAGGTCGATGTGTCGGACATGGACCGCACGCGGGTTTTCCATGCCTGCGGTATCGCACTTTCATGACAGGTGAGAAACGCGGTGCCCATTACCGCGGCTTGCGCGCCGAGCGCGAGGGCGGCGACGATGCCGCGTCCATCCATGATGCCGCCGGCGGCGAGCACCGGCAGGTCGGTTGCGTCGACGAGTTGCGGCACGAGCGCCATCGTGCCGACCAACGCGTCTTCGAATGCACCAATAAACGTGCCGCGATGCGCGCCCGCTTCCGCGCCTTGCGCGGCAATCGCATCGGCGCCCACGTCGCGCCAGGCCACCGCTTCGGCGACGTGCGTCGCGGTGCCTATTACATATAGACCGTTGGCATGCAGCCGGGCGACGTCGGCGGCAGAGAGCAGTCCGAACGTGAAGCTCGCCAGCGGCACGCGCAATTCGATCAGCATCTCCAGTTGTGCGCGGAAGTCCGGCGCGTAGCGTGCGAGCGGCGCACCCGGCGGCAAACCGAGTTCTTTACGCAGCGGGTCGATCGCTTCGAGCGCGGTACGCACAGTTGCATCGTCCGGCGTGGCCGGATCGAGCACGAACAGATTCACGCCGAACGGACGATCCGTCAGCGCGCGGATCGCCGCGACTTCGCTCGCGATCTTTTCGGGCGAGAGCGCCGCGCCCGCCAGAAAGCCGAGACCGCCCGCGTTCGACACCGCGGCGACCATGGCCGGCGTCGTCGCACCGCCCGCCATCGGCGCCTGCACGACGGGCACGCGCAACCCGAAACGTTCTGCAAACGGCGTCACAAAATTGACTTCACTCATGATGGATTCCTTTTCCGGCGATGCGCTCGCCACACGGGCGAGCCGATACGCTCGACTGTACCGAGGCGATCCGCGCCGGAGAAATGAATTATCGAGAACGTTTCAATCGCCTTACGAGATTTCCGCCGCACAGGCCCGCTCTGCAGCGCGTTTCTTTTGATGGCAAACTGACCGCCCCCGCTTCAGGTATTCAGGCCTCTGGCATTTATTCAGACCGACCTCGCACAGCCGCGCGAGTCAATGGAGAGCAACATGAGCACCACTTCCCGATGGATCGACATTCCCGCCGGTAACGACAGTTTTGGCGGCTACCTGGCGCTGCCCAAAGGCGGCAAGGGACCGGCCGTCATCATCATTCAGGAAATCTTCGGCGTGAACAGCCATATCCGTTCGGTGGCGGATCAGTATGCGCAAGACGGCTATGTCGCGCTCGCGCCGGACGTGTTCTGGCGCGTGCAGCCGCGCGTGGAATTGACGTATGAAGGCGCTGATCGCGAGAAGGGCATCGAGTTGATGCAAAAGACTAATGTCGATCAGGCCGTGGCCGATATCGGCGCCGCGGCCGCCGCGTTGCGCGCCATGCCGGAAGTGACCGGCAAGGTCGCGGCAATCGGCTATTGCTTCGGCGGCCGGCTCGCGTATCTGGCCGCGGCGCAAGGCACGCTCGACGCAGCGGTCGCCTACTACGGCGGCGGCATCCAGAATCAGCTGGAAGAAGCGGCGAAGATCAAGGTGCCGATGCAATTCCACTACGGCGAACTCGACGCGCATATCCCCCTCTCTGCTGTCGGTCAGATCCAGGAGCGCTTCGCCGGCCGCACGGACGCCGAATTCAACATCTATCCGAATGCCGATCACGGCTTCAACTGCTCGGACCGCGCCTCGTACAACCAGCGCGCCGCCGCGCTGGCGCATGGCCGCACGCTGACCTTCCTCGGCGAGCGTCTGTAACTCGCACTTCCCGTTGCCGCGCCCGTTTGTGCCGCTCGTCGCGCGGCCCATCCGCGCGCGGCAATTGCGCCTTTTTGCCGGTGCTTTTTATCTGCGTCAGTAACTCACGCGCGTAACTCAGTTACTCTCTCAAAGACGGCTTGTCATCGGCATGCCGTCTTCTTCCATGTCCAGCGATCAATCCGGGCGACGTGATCTCCAGCGGATGGCGTATCGCGAGCATGGACCACCCGCCGACCCGACATTCGATAGCGAGGGCTCATCCGTCGTGCATTCAGACTATCTCGCCCATGACGCCACCGGCCTCGCCGAACTGATACGCAAGCGCGAGGCGAGCGCGCGCGAGTTGCTCGACGTTGCGATCTCGCGCACCGAAGCCGTCAATCCCGCAATCAATGCGATTGTCCTGAAGGACTACGATGCAGCGCGTCAGCGTGCGTCCCGCGACGATGCAAACCGGGCGAACGACGCAAACAGTGCGGACAGCGTCAGCGCGCAATTAGCGCTGGCCGGCGTGCCCTATCTGATCAAGGATCTGGGCGCGCCGGTCGCCGGTCTGCGCATGGCGATGGGCAGCCGCCACTATCGCCATTTCATTCCTGCGCAAGACGCGCCCGTGGTCGCGCTCGCGAAAGCCGCCGGTCTCAATATCTTCGCCAAGACCAGCACGTCCGAACTCGGCCAGATGCCTTATACGGAGCCCGAACTGTTCGGCGCGTGCCGCAACCCATGGAATCTCGACCATACGCCGGGCGGCTCCAGCGGTGGCGCGGCGGCTGCGGTTGCCGCCGGCATCGTGCCGCTCGCGCATGCTTCGGACGGCGGTGGCTCGATCCGCATTCCGGCGTCCTGCTGCGGACTTTTCGGCCTCAAACCTTCTCGCGGACGCGTACCGCGCGCAACTGCGGCGGCGGCGGCCGGCGACCTCGGCGTCGATCATGCGGTGTCGCGCAGCGTGCGCGACAGTGCGTTGCTGCTCGATCTGATTGCGGGCAATGCCGACAGACCGCTCGGTGCGCCGGGCACGTTCCTGAGCGCGAGCCGCGAGCCGTGCAAGCCGCTGAACATTGCCTACGTCACGGACCCGATGCTGGCGCCCACCCTTTCCGCCGACGCGCGCGCCTCACTCGAAGACGCCGCGCAACTCGCCAGTTCGCTCGGCCATAACATCGAACCGGTGTCGCTCGGCATCGACTTCGCGGCGGTTCGGCATGCATTCCTCACGCTCTGGTCCGTGACCGCGGAAGATCTCGTGCTGAATGCCGAGCGGATCAGCGGCCGCAAGCCTCTGCGCACGGAATTCGAAATTTCGACGTGGGCGATGGCGCACGTGGGCCGCAAACTCGGCGAACGCGGCCTGCCCGCCGCGCTCGAAGAACAGCGGCGCATCACCGAGCGGCTCGCCGACCTGATGAATCGCTATGACGTGATTCTGTGCGCCACGCTGGCCTCGTCGCCGATCAAAATCGGCGAGATGCAGCCCACCGCTGCCGAACGCATGCAAATGCGCGCCGTCACCGCCATGCCGCTCGAAGCGCTAATGAAGAAGGTGCTAACGGAAGCATCGAACAAGGCATTCACCTGGGCGGGTTGCACGGAACTGTTCAATCTGAGTGGCCAGCCGGCGATGTCCGTACCGCTTTACTGGAATGCACGCGGGCTGCCCGTCGGTGTGCAATTCGCCGCGCGCGAGGGCGGCGAGGCTACGCTGCTGCGCCTGGCCGCACAACTGGAAATCGCGCGGCCTTGGTTCGACAGGCGACCGCCTTTGATGCCCGCACGCAGTTGAACAAAGACGCGCCGCCGGCGGAGAAGCTGTCGGCGCGAAGTATCGGTGAAGTTCAGGAGCAGGGGCCGATGCAGACCGAATCCGGGCCGCAGGTCAGGCCGGTTTGCGCTGCGCGTCGAGATCCGCGTGACGCTTGCCCGGAATGCAGGCGAGCGCGACGATCGAGAGCGCCAGTCCGCCCATCACGTAGTAAATCGGTGCGAGCGGCGAGCCGGTGGTGTTGATAAGCCACGTCACGATGAACGGCCCAAAGCCGCCGAACACCATCACCGCGATGTTGTAGGCGAGCGATAAGCCGGTCGAGCGCACGTTCGCCGGAAACAGCTCCGCGATCAGCGCGCCGAACGGCCCGTAATAGCCGGACAGCGTAATCGACAGCAGCGCCTGCACGAGAATCAGTTTCGATACGCTCGGCTCCGCCGCGAGCCATGCGAACAGCGGATAAATGATCACAAGCGTGATCACCAGCGACCACAGCGACAGGCCCTTGCGCCCAATGCGGTCCGACCACGCGCCGGTCAGCGGCGAGAGCACCGTCAACAGCAGATTGCCGACGATCACCGCGGAAAAAGACTGTGCGTAGGGCAGTTTCAGTTGATTGACCGCGAAGGTGGGCAGATAGCTGATCAACACGTAGATCGTCACCGTGAGTGCGATCACGGAGCCGAGTCCGCAGAGCACGTCGCGGCTGTGGCTTCTGAAGACTTCGCCGAGCGTTGCGCGCCGCGCGGTTTTTTGCGCGAGCAGAAACGCTTCCGAATCGGCGAGGTTTCGGCGGATATAAAAACCGATCGGCCCGATGATCAAACCCAGGATGAACGGCACGCGCCAGCCCCAGGATTTCAACGCCTCGGGAGACAGGCCGCGCGTGATCAGGGCGCCTACCAGCGCGCCAAGCAGCAGCGCCGCCGCCTGACTTGCCATTTGCCAACTGCCGTAAAAGCCGCGCTTCGAGAACGGTGCCGCTTCGATCAGCAACGCCGTCGAACTGCCGAATTCACCGCCGGCGGAGAAGCCTTGCAACATGCGTCCGGCTACGATCATCAATGGTGCGCCGATGCCGATTGCCGAATACGGTGGCGCGATCGCGAGCAGCAGAATGCCGAGCGTCATCAGCGCGATGACGAGCGATAACGCCGCTTTGCGTCCCGCGCGATCCGCGTAGAGTCCAAGCACGATGCCGCCGATTGGCCGCATGACGAACGCGACGCCGAACGTCGCGGTGGTGAGCAGCAACGACGCGTAATCGTTGCCGTCCGGGAAGAACAATGGGGCGATCACCACCGTCAGAAAACCGAACACGGTGAAGTCGTACCACTCGAGCGCATTGCCGATCACAGCCGCGACGACGGCCCGCGTATGAAGACTCCTTGACGCTGGTGTCATTCGAATCTCCAGCCTGCGAAAAGTATCCCGTAGTGCGTCGTTTCAGTGCAATGGCATGACAGTGCGAGCAAGAAAGGGGCCGCGAGCCGCTGAGGTCGCATTGGAGTGTAAAGAGCGTACAAGCCGTTTTCAAGCAGCAAAAAGGCGTCTGCCGCGCGGGACGGCAGACGCCTGTGTGATTCGACCGTGGTGGCGCGCCGCCATGTTGCGGCGCGTTTTGCGCGACACCTTTTGTGTGCGCGGCTGACGGGTAATCAGGCCTTCTTGTTATATGCGCTGCACCAACCTTTGCTCGCGACCTGCTTGCCGGCGAACATCGGGCACGGGCCGTACTCATCGGTCGCCTTGGCCTGGTAGAAGCTGCAGTTGCCGCAGTCCTGGCCGGGTGCGTACTTGGCGAATTTCGCTTTGTCGACTTTACTCGCGTCTGCCTTGTAGCCGAGTGCTTGCGCAGTCGGATCGCTTTCGGAGACTTTCGGCGCATCGGCGAAAGCCTGCCGCGACAGCGCCAAGGTGGATGCCACACCAATGCTGGTGATCAAAAACGTACGACGGGAAGATTTCATGGGGACTCACTCCATTTATATTGAACTGATCGCCGTTCTGATGACAGCGGTCCCCAAGGATATCAATGAAGCCGCCGCGCGTGACGACTCAAATGATAGAGATAACCGAATTGGTACGACTGCGCGCCTGAGTGTCGCGTGCGAGGGGAACGGCTCGCGCGCGAGTCGAGCGCCCGCCGTGAGCTTGCGGTTAGTTCGCGGCGCCGAGCCCCCACCGTGAGTTCGCGGTTAGTCCGCAGCGAACTCGCAGGGATGCGCGACACGCGCGAACCCCGTGCGATTTACCCGCGTCCGCTCAACTCGCACACCCGCTGCGCGATGGCGAGCGAGGCCGTCAATCCCGGCGACTCGATGCCGAACAGATTGACCAGCCCACGCACGCCGTGCGCGGCCGGCCCTTGGATCACGAAGTCGGCAGCGGGTTCGCCGGGGCCCGAAAGCTTTGGACGAATCCCCGCATACGCGGGCTGCAACGCGTTGTCCGGAAGCGCGGGCCAATAGGCGCGAATCGCCGCGTAAAACGATTCCGCGCGACGCGGATCGACGTCGTAATTGATCGTATCCACCCATTCGACGTCGGGACCGAAACGCGCCTGGCCGCCCAGATCGATGGTCAGATGCACGCCAAGACCGGCCTCGTTCGGCATCGGATAAATCAAACGGCTGAATGGCGCGCGCCCGGAGATGCTGAAGTAGTTACCGCGCGCGAGATAGAGCGGCGGCACATGCCGCGCATCGAGTCCACGGATCTTGCGAGCCAGCGCATTCGCCTGCAAACCGGCACTGTTGATCACGCAGGCGGCGCTGATCGTGGCCGGCGCGTCACCGCCCACTTTGATGATGAAGCGGCCATTGTTCGCTTCGATTGCCTGCACTGGCGCGTGAAACGCGCACACTGCGCCATCGCGTTCGGCGTCGCCTTGCAAGGCCAACATGAACTGATGACTGTCGACGATACCCGTTTGCGGCGAGAACACCGCTTCGACACATTCGAGTGCGGGTTCGAGCGCTTGCGCCTGGTCGCCGGTGATTCGCATCAGGTCGAGCACGCCGTTATCACGGCCTTTGGCCATGATGCTTTCGAGCTGAGGAACCTGGTTGCGCGAAGTGGCGACCAGTAATTTGCCGCAGCGCGAATGCGGCACCTTGCGCTCGACGCAGTAGTCGTAAAGCATCTCGCGGCCGCGCACGCAAAGCGCGGCTTTGAGCGAGCCGCGCGGGTAGTAGATGCCCGCGTGAATCACCTCGCTATTGCGCGAGCTGGTGCCCACGCCGATCGCCTCCGCCGCTTCCAGCACGATCACCTCGCGCCCGCGCGCCGCCAGTGCGCGCGCCACCGCGAGACCGACCACGCCTGCGCCGATCACTACACATTCGATTTGGTCCATGTCCCTTGACGCGGCCAACTTCGCCGCGCGCTGCCTCGCTCGCCCGATCAAGATGAAGACAGGATGCGGCGGACGCGTGCGCAACACCGCGCGCTGTCGAACGCTCCTGTCCATTCGCAACCGCTACGCCAGAGTGTACGACGCCGCACAGACAGAAATGCCCGCAGTCGGCAACCACTGCGGGCACTCGGTCTTGCGCAGATCCCACACGTAACGGCCGGACTAAATCAGTGTACGCCGTCGAAGGTGACAACGCTCGCCTGTTGCCAGGTCATTCGCAGCAATAATTGCCACGGCATTCACTCCATTTTCGGTACGGACTTCCGTTTTGACTGGAAAAAAACCCTGAAGAGGCGGGTTTCCACAAGAAATCGGCAAAAACACTCAAAAACCAATCGGTTTTCGTCGATTTCCGTAGTCCAGGCGAATGTCGCCCGCCTCGATCCGGTCGCGCCCGTCAATGCGCGCCGCGCCGAAGCCGTTGAGAATCGCCCGGCGCATTTCACGCGGCGACGCGCGCATCAGCGCATCGAGCGCGGCGTCGCCGAGCACGTCGGGAAAGCGCAGGCCCCAGTTGTGCGCCGAGCGGATCTCGTCGTAGATCGCCTGGGCGATGCGGCGCGCACCGTCATGATCCGGCGGAGGGATTTCATACACGTTCATCCGGTTCAGGATCGGCTCGGGAATCGAGCGCTCGTCGTTCGCGGTCGCAATCCAGATCACATGCCCGGCATTGATCGGAATCTCGGCGAATTCGTCGATAAAGGTCTGCGCCGTATCGTGCTCGAGCAGCGCATACAACGCGCCGAGTGGATCGTATTGCGAATCGCCGGTCGCCTTGTCGATTTCGTCGACGGCGATCACGGGGTTCGCGTAGCTGCCGTTCACGAGCGCATCGAACACCTTGCCCGGCTTCGCGTTCTTCCATTGCGAAGACGCGCCCGACAGAATCCAGCCCGCCGTCAGCGAACTCATCGCCACATATTGATACGCGGTGCCGAGCAGGCGCGCCAACTGCTTCGCGAAGTGAGTCTTGCCGATGCCGGGATCGCCGAGCAGCAGAATCGGCATCAGTTCGAGGCGGTCTTCGGTCTCCAGACACAAGGCGACCTGTTTGCGGATGTCGTCGAGCGGTGCTGAAAAGTTGGGCAGCGCGTCGATCAGATCGTCGATCGACGGCATACGGTTCGGCTTCACGCAAAAACGCAGATTGCCGGTTTTCAGCATCTTTTCGTATGTCGCGCGCAATGCCTCGTTCGCGCCGTCACCGAGATCGTTCAGCGCGGTCTCGACCTGATCGAGGTCGTACACCCGACTGAAAGACGCCACGGCGATTTCCTGTTTGACCATTGCTGTTGTCATCGCTCACCCCGTCTGGCTGGTCCTGCTGCTGCGGCGCCTTGTATGGCGCCGTTTCAAGTCCAGTGTAGCGAGGACATATTCACGTGCAAGCCAGCAGTCGTGCCGCTCTGCTGCTAACAGCGGGTTGTTTTTGGCGATTCCCAACCCTATCTGAAATGGATTGTTGCTGAACCCGGCCCCGTTTGAAGTGTCAGAAAGGCGTTGCGCCCATCAGGCGTAAGATGGCCCTCTGACCATGCCGCCGGATCCGGTGACCGGAGACTTTTTCTATGTGGAAAACCAGTATCGTGGCTGTGTTGCTCGGCACTTCGTTGCTTGCTAATGCACAACAACCCGCACAACAAAAAAGCGCACAACAAAGCCCGCAACCGGGCACGCCACAGAGCGCACAGCAACGGCCGGCGCAGCAGGTCGTGCAATGGCAATTACAGGTCATGCGCGACGGCCAGCAGATCGACACGTTCGACGGCACCACCACCGTCGGCCAGGCGCGTACGGACACGCATCACAAGATGGTGCAACACAACGTCGGCTGTAAAGATCAGCCCGGCGGTAGTATCGATCTGGCGCGTACGTTGACCGTCTCGCCGCTGCAGGCAGATGCGAACGGCGTCACGTTGTCGATCGAAGCACAGGAAACGTTCGAGGAAAACGCCGCGCGGCAAACGGACACCGGCTGCAAGCTGCCGCCGCAACCGCGCCAGGTGAGCGCAAGCCATCCCGGACTGAAGGTGACGCCGGGGCAATGGGCCAGCTGGACGATCGTCGACAAGGATCCGAACCTGGTCTACCGCGTGCGTGCGAGTCTCGCGGACAGCACCAGCACGGCAAACTGATCAAACCGATGCAAAGCACACGTAAGACAACACGCAAGCAGCGCGCGACTAACCGACGCCCCCAAACAGAACACGTGGACAACGCGGCATGCGAAACCCCGAAGAATTGATCCGCGAGAGCGTAGCGCCCAAGGATTTCATTGCGGTGAGCTGGAACCTGCACAAAGGCCGCACGCCGCTCGGCTTCCAGGCCTGGCAGGCCATGCAGCGCTGGGTGCAATCCACCCACGCGGACGCGTATTTTTTACAGGAAGCGATGGCGCGGCGCATGCCGTCGCCGGTGCTGGCGAGCAGTTTCGGCGAACCGCTCGCCGATCCTTTGAGCGATGTCTGGCATTGCCAGGCCACTGAAATCGCGCGCGCGCTGGAACTCGAAATCGCACTCGGACCGAACGTCTTCAAACCGTCGTGGCGGCATGGCAATGCGATCCTGTCGCCGCATCCGCTCGATCTCGGCGGACGCTGGGACATCTCCGCGCATCGCTTCGAAAAGCGCGGACTATTGGTTGCGCGCGCCACTTTCGGCGGTCACTCGGTCACGCTGTTGTGCGCGCATCTTGCGCTGACGCGCTCGGCCCGCTTGCGTCAGATGAACTGGATCGCTCACTGGATCGCGAAGGAAGCACCGGAAGGTCCGCTCGTGCTGGCCGGCGACTTCAACGACTGGCGCAACGATTCGGTGCCGCTGTTCGGCGAACATGGTTTGCAGGAAGTGGCCACGCTGCTCGGCGAGTCCGGTCGCACCTTTCCCGCTTTCTCGCCCGCGCTTGCGCTCGACAAGATGTTCGTGCGCGGCATGAAGCCGGTCGAATGGATCCAGCCGACGCAGGAAACCGCGTGGCTCTCCGATCACCTGCCGTATATGGCGCGCTTGCGGATCGATTGAGCGCCGGCGCCGCACGCTAGTCTTTGTGCGGCGTCCATTGCAGCGTCGCGGCGATCTCCTCGCCCGGCTGCAACACGCAGCCGCCCACCTGCTCACGCATGCCGACCGTGTTGAAGCAATCGGTGGTGTTCGTCACCGGCTCCACACACAGTTGCGCGTCGTCGGCCGGCGCGAACACCACCATGTGATCGAACGGCGCGTCGGCGATCATCGTCAATCGACGGCGTTCGTCGGGCCATGCAATGGTCGCCTCGCGTGACCAGTTCGCAAAGTTGTTGTCGAGGTCGAAGGCGTCGGCGGACATGCCTTCGCGCAACGCGTCCACCGCCGGATGCGGACCAAGATGCGTCGGCAGCACCTCGGCGTCGGCGTGCCACATGGCCTCCACTTTGGCGTAAACGCGGGTTTGCGCGGTGCGCGGATAGTACGGGTGATGGCCCATGCCGAACGGCATCGGACGGTCGGCGAGGTTTTGCGCGGACAACGTAATGCGCAGCGCACCATCGCTCAACTCGATACGCTGCTGCGCGCGGTAACGGAACGGCCAGTCGCCGGGTATGCGCGAATCCGGTTCGTGTTCAAAGTGCAGTTGCACCGAACTTTCCGTCCGCGCGCCCACTTGCCATGCGCGCCGCCACGCATTGCCGTGCAGCGCGTGGGCGAAACGCGTGTCGTTGCCGGCGAGGTCGATCGTGCCGCCGTCGAATTCGAAACGCGCGTTGCGAATCCGGTTGCAGTAGGGAAAGAGCGGAAAGCTCGCCATGCGCAGCGGATCGCGTTCAGCGAAGGCTACGGGCGCGGCAGGCCGCAACCAGTGCAGCGGGCCGTCGGGCGTCGTTTCGTAGAACGCCGCCAGCGCGCCGCCCACGTCGGGGGCGATCACGGCGCGCAATGCGCCAGCCGATAGCGTGACGACCGTGGCGACGACTGCGGGATCGTCGAGCCACATGAGTCCAGTCACGCGTGGCGGGATCGAATTCAAGGAAACATCGTGCATGGTCAGAAAAGACGGGAGCTCGGGCGGATGGCGGCATGAACGCGCATCGGTGTCTCCCTCGGTGTCTCCAATTGCGAGCCGCGCACAGCGCGCGGCCGGCGGACCCGTCCAGGTCCGCGCGACCGAGAATCGCACGCCAAAGCAAACCCGTCAATATTATTAGTAATAAATTGGACCAATCCATCTTGTGCAAGCGGCGATCGTGGTCTCCCAAATGACGGGTTAGCGCGCGTTGCCGCGTGCATATTATTAGTGGTACCGTCAGCACCACGATGCCCATGGCATGCCCCAGATTTAGCGCCGCGGTAGCGCGGCCCGCACAATGAAAAAATCGACCCAACGCCGTCCGACCATGACCGACATCGCCAAGCTCACTGGCGTGTCGCAATCGACTGTCTCGCTCGTGCTGAACAACGCGACCGGCGCGAAGTTCTCCGAGGCCACCCGCAACAAGGTGCTCAAAGCCGCGCACGACCTCGGCTACCGGCTGTCGCTGCGCGAACCGGTCTCGGCTTCGAGCGACGAACGCAATCTGATCGTCTATCTGGCCGACGAGATTTCCACCAGTCCGCATCCGGTCGTCAACGTCGATGGCGCGCGCGACGCGGCCTACGCGAGCGGCAAGATGCTGGCGGTCTATTCGACGCACGGCAACGCCGACATCGAGAAGCAGGTGCTCGACGCCACGCTGTCGAATCCGCACGTGTTCGGCGTGATCTACGCGACCGTCTATACGCGCAAGGTGACGCCGCCGGCGGCGCTCTCGCAGGTGCCGACCGTGCTGCTGAATTGCTATACGGGAGAAGGCGGGTTTTCGTCGGTGGTGCCCGCCGAAGTCGCCGGCGGCCATCTGGCGACCGATTACCTGTTGCAGGCCGGACATCGGCGGATCGGCTATATCAACGGCGAACCCTGGCAGGATGCGTCGAAAGATCGCCTGAAAGGCTACCGCACCGCGCTCGCCACCGCCGACCTGCCCTTCGCGCCGGAACTGGTGCGCGACGGCGACTGGAGTTCGGGCCTTGGCTTCGAACTGACGCTCTCGCTGATGCGCGAGCCCAATCCGCCAACCGCGATTTTCTGCGCCAACGACCTCACCGCGATCGGCGCCATCGAAGCCTTGAAACAACTCGGCCTGCGCGTGCCCGAAGACGTCTCCGTGCTCGGCTACGACGACCAGGAAATCGCCCGCCACACGCATCCGCCGCTCTCGACCGTCGTGCTGCCGAACTACGAACTGGGGCGCTGGGCCGTCGAAACCCTGCTGCAGGAAGAACACAATCGTGCGGCCGGTGCGCCGGTTCGGCATCGCATGGTCAAACTCGACGGTCCACTCGTCGAACGCGGCTCGGTCAGGGTAATTACCGAGGCAAAAAAGCCAATAATTAATATTATTAGTGATTGACCGATAATAATTCCGAGTGAAATAATCGGCACGTCGAGTCAGGCGAACATCGCCGGCCGGCATGAGAAACACTAAAAGCAAATACACCTACCTCACCAGGTACTGGAGGAAGACATGGCGTCGCTCAACACGCAGTCGCGCGGTCACGCGCGCAAGCAGCAGATTCGTCCGCTGGCGGGTTCGCTGCTGGCTCTGGCAATCGGTTTCGGCGTCGCCACCGCGCACGCCGACGACGCGTTGCCCAAGCTGTCCAACAAGACTCCCCTGAAGGTCGGCTTCGCGCAGACCGAAAGCAACAATCCGTGGCGTCTCGCGGAAACCAAGAGCTTCAAGGAAGTCGCCGCGAAGTGCGGCTGGCAGTTGGTCATGACCGACGCCAATAGTTCGAACTCCAAGCAGGTGTCCGACATCCAGAACATGATCGCGCAGCACGTCGATCTGCTGGTGTTCCCGCCGCGCGAAGAAAAGCCGCTTGCACCGGTCGTGCTGCAAGCCAAAAAGGCCGGCATTCCGGTGATTCTGGTCGACCGCGACGTCGATCAATCCGTCGCCAAGGCGGGCCGCGACTACATCACGTTCATCGGGTCGGACTTCATCGATCAGGGCCATCGCGCCGCTGACTGGCTCGTCAAGGCGACGGGAGGCAAGGCGAAGATCATCGAACTCGAGGGCACCACCGGCGCATCCGCCGCGAACGATCGCAAGAAGGGCTTCGACGAAATCATCGCGAAGAATCCGGGCATGACGATCATCGCGTCGCAAAGCGGCGACTTCGCGCGCGACAAGGGTCGCCAGGTCATGGAAACGCTGTTGCAGGCGCATCCGGACGTGACCGCCGTCTACGCTCACAACGACGAAATGGCGCTCGGCGCGATCGCCGCGATCAAGGCCGCCGGCAAGCAACCGGGCAAGGACATCCAGATCGTCACGATCGACGGCACCAAGGGCGGCATGGACGCGATCGCCGCGGGCGAACTCGGCGCCAGCGTGCAGTCGAGCCCGTTCTTCGGCCCGCTCGCCTGCGACGTCGCACAGCGTTACGCGAAGGGCGAAAAGATCCCGACGTGGGTCAAGGTGTCCGACAAGTTCTACGACAAGAGCAACGTGCAGCAGAACATGCAGTACGGCTACTGAGATCGAAGCCTTGCTGTACGCGCAGTTTTGAAGTTTGAGCGCTGCCGTAGCAGGGCGTCCGCACGCTCCGACAGCGCCCCGATGGAAGTCCCCCGTCCCGAAGCAGATGCTGTTCAAGGCATCGGGATCGAGGGACTGCCTCGCAGGACGTCACCGCCCCGAATCTGTCTCCTCGGGGGGCGGGCGACGGGAAGGGTTCGGAGCGACGCGTTCGTGGCAGCACGAGCCGTCGCTTCGCTTTTATGCGGCGTACCATGGTTCGACGCCACGACCCGCATAAGAGCCCGAGCGAAGGGCCGCACCGGCCCGCACGTGCACGGCATGGCGCGCACGCGGCAAATCAAGGCAGCACCCGCATCAGGAGGACACCCGTGACGGAATCCGGCAAAGAGACGCCACACTCCCCCCTTACCCGTTCGCCGCTGCTCGAGATGCAGGACATTGGCATCAGCTTCGGCGGCGTGCCCGCATTGCGCGGCGCCAACCTGAGCGTCGCCGCAGGCGAAGTGCATGCGCTGATCGGCCAGAACGGCGCGGGCAAATCGACCATGATCAAGATCCTGACCGGCGCCTATCGGCGCGGCTCGGGCAGCGTGCGCTTCGAAGGCCGCGAGGTCGATTTCCGCACGCCCAAAGAGGCGCGCGAAGCCGGCATCAGCACGATCTATCAGGAGATCAATCTGGTGCCGTTCCGCTCGGTGGCGGAGAACATTTTCCTCGGCCGCGAGCCGCGCCGTTTCGGCCTGATCGACTGGCGCGCGGTGCAGCAACGCGCCGCCGCGCTGCTCGAATCGTTCGGCTTGCAGATCGATGTGAAGAAACCCGTCGGCCGCTATTCGACCGCGATCCAGCAAATGGTGGCGCTCGCACGCGCGGTGTCGTCGGACGCGAAGATGGTCATCATGGATGAGTCCACCTCGTCGCTCGACGAACGCGAAGTGGAGTTGCTGTTCACCGTGGTGCGCAAGCTGCGCGACGACGGCCGCGCGGTGATTTTCGTGTCGCACCGGCTCGACGAACTGTACGCGCTGTGCGACCGCGTCACCGTCATGCGCGACGGCCAGACTGTCGCGCAAAGCACGATGGCCGAGATGGACAAACTGCAACTCGTCACGACGATGCTCGGCCGCACGCTCGCCGCCGTCGTGCAGGACGACACCGCGGCACGCGAAGCGAACCTCGCGCGGCGCGGCAAGCAGATGATCGCGGCAACGCAGTTGAGCGCGCATCCGAAGGTGAGCGACGTCTCGCTCGAAGTTCACGCCGGCGAGGCAGTGGGTCTCGCGGGACTGCTCGGCTCGGGCCGCACGGAAACCATGCGGCTGATGTTCGGCGCCGATCCGCTGGAGCAAGGGTCGCTCGCGATCAACGGTGAAAGCGTGGCGCTGAAATCTCCGCAGGACGCAATCTCGCGTGGCCTCGCCTATCTCACCGAAGACCGCAAGGCCGAAGGCATCGTCCCCGAACTCTCCGTGCGCGACAACCTCACGCTCGTCTGTCTGCGCACGCTGGCGAAAAACGGCGTGGTCGACGTGAAGAAACAGCAGGCGATCGTCGATCGCTTCATCGCGTCGCTCGGTATCAAGCTGCGTTCGCCGGATCAGCCGATACGCGAACTGTCCGGCGGCAATCAGCAGAAGGTGCTACTGGCGCGCTGGCTGGCCGCCGAGCCGTCGCTGTTGCTGCTCGACGAACCGACGCGCGGTATCGACGTGGGCGCCAAAGCGGACGTGGCGAAGATCGTGCGCGAATTGCGCGACGCGGGTCTCGCCGTGCTGCTGTCCGCCTCCGAGCTCGAAGAGCTGACCGCCGTGGCCGATCGCGCGGTGGTGATTCGCGACGGCCGCACGGTCGCCGAACTGAACGGCGCCGACATGAGCGAGACCGCGATCATGGACGCCATTGCCTACGGCAGCGACGGCCATTCGCAACTGGCCGAAGCCGCGCAAACGGCAAACGCCGCACATATCGAAGACGCGTTGGAGGGCGACCGTCATGGCGCTTAAGTTGCACACCGAAACGTTGCATACCGAGCCGCGGCTCGGCGAAACCGCCCAGCAGATGACGGCCGCGCCGCGCGCCACACCGGCCACCACCGTGCGTAAATGGCGCCACCTCGCCATACAGCGCGAAGTCATCGTCCTGCTCGCGATGGTGCTGTTCAACCTGTTCTTCACGCCGCACTTCTGGTCGCTGCAAACCTTCAACGTCAACATGACGCAGGTGGTGACGATCGTGATCGTCGGCATCGGCATGACGCTGGTGGTGGCGACTGGCGGCATCGATCTGTCGGTCGGCGCGTCGATGGCGATCTCCGGCGCGCTCGCGCCAATGCTGTTCCTGAACATTGCCGGTCCCGCTGGCATTGCGCTCGCGTTCGTGCTGCCGGTGCTGGCCGCCGCGTTGTGCGGCGTCTTCAATGGCTTCCTCGTGACGCGGTTATCCGTCCAGCCGATTGTCGCGACGCTGGTGCTGTTCATCGCCGGACGCGGCATCGCGCAGGTCGTCACCGACGGCAGCCTGCAAGCGTTCAGCACGCCCGCCTTCCAATGGATTGCGCTCGGCAAGGTCGCGGGCGTGCCGTTCCAGGTGCTGCTGATGCTGGCGCTGGTCGCCGTGTTCGTGTGGGTCGTGCGCAAGACGCTGTTCGGCCAGTATCTGCTGATTACCGGCGGCAACGAAAAGGCCGCTTATCTGTGCGGCGTGCCGACCGCGACCGTGAAGCTGATCGCCTACACGCTGTGCGCGGCGCTCGCGGGGCTGGCGGGGCTGATCTCGATCTCGGTGAATTCGTCCTCCGATGCCAACGTGGTCGGCCTCGGCGTCGAACTCGACGCGATCGCGGCGGTGGCCGTCGGCGGCACGGCGTTGACGGGCGGCAAAGCGTATATCGGCGGCACGCTGATCGGCGCGCTGATCATCCAGTTGCTGCGCTATACGCTGCTCGCGCACGGCATTCCCGACGCGGCGGCGCTGGTGGTCAAGGCCGGCATTATCGTCGCCGCCGTTTATGTGCAGCGGCGCTCGCGCTAACGCGGCAGAGACATTCCCGGACTCGATACGATGAAAAAGAATCTTCCTATCCTGCTCGCGCTGGCCGCCCTCGTGATCTTCGGCCTCGTGCGCTACGAGCATTTCGGCTCGGCGTACAACATCACGTCGTTCTGGCGCTACAACTCAATGTTCGCGCTGATCTCGGTGGGCATGGCGTTCGTGATCGTCACCGGCGGCATTGATCTGTCGGTGGGGACGGTGGCCGCGCTGGCAAGCGTCGTTGCCGCGCTGACCAGCGTGTACGGCGGCTGGGTCGCCGTGCTGGCGGGCTGCGCCGCGGGACTCACGGTCGGCGTGCTGAACGGACTGATCATCACGCGCCTGAAAATCCTGCCGTTCATCGTCACGCTCGCGACGAGCCTCGGTGCGCACGGCGTCGCGCTGCTGCTCGGCAAGAACGATGCGGTGTCGATTTCCGCCGACTCGAACTTCGGCAACTTCGGTCAGGGCGATCTGTTCGGGCTGCCGATTCCGGGCATCGTCGCCGTGGCGGCGGCGCTGGCCGGCTGGCTCGCGCTGCGCAGCACGCGCTTCGGGCGGCATTCGCTGGCGATCGGCGGCAGCGAGGAAGCCGCGCGGCTCATGGGCCTGAACGTCGACCGCACGCTGGTGATGGCCTATGCGGTGAGCGGCCTGCTCGCCGGCATTGCGGGCGTGATCCTCGCCGCCCAATTCGGCGCGGGACAACCCAACGAAGGCGTCGGCTGGGAGCTGTTCGCGATCTCGGCTGTCGTGCTCGGTGGCACGTTGCTCACGGGCGGCGAAGGCTCGATTGCGATGACGATTGCCGGCGTATTGCTGCTCGGCCTGGTGTTCAACCTGCTGAACTTCGAAAACGGGCTGGGTTTCATCAGCTTGTCGGCGTACTGGCAGTCCGTGATTCGGGGCGTGTTCCTGCTGCTCGTGATCGTGTTGCAGGCTCGTGTGCTGAAGCAACGCGGGAAAAAACGGGTCGCGGCGCCGGCGTGAGCCGCGCATTCACGCGGTCGCGCTGATCGATACGGAGCGAAGGGCGGCGTTTCAGGTTTGCTGCCGCTCGCGCCTACTTTGAGCGTTTCGGAGTAATCAAATCGGCACATGCAGAAAGCCTTATTCCAATTTGGATTCAGACGTATCTATCGACGATTTACCCCTCTTTGTATACCAACCCTGACAAGGTCGGCGCGGATCGGATGAAAACACCGCCGCGCGCACACCGTACGTCTCGCCGCCAGCCATCCGCGCACCGTTCGCCCCGCTCTTGCCAGTTTTATCAGCAGGGTCAATGCTGCAGCGCATGGCGGGTTTCGGTATCATCCTGAAAATGTTGCCCGCGCGGCGCGCCTATCCGGCGCATGCCGGACAGCCGATGGCGCCGCCATGCGCGGTTTTTTCGACCATCGCCGTACCTTGCCGAAGCGCGGCCGCAGCCCTGCCAACGTACTTCGCGGCGCCCGGTTTTACCGACAACCGGCGCCGACGCTTCCGGGTCCGGTCATCCGCTTGACCACGCTCAACCGCCGCGCCGCAGCCTTCCGGCAGCGGGCGCGGTAAAATAGCGGATTGCGCGTGATTCCCATATGGGTTAGCGCAGCATCGCCCTTGCCGTGCCGGCCGGCTCAAAACGACTGGCCGCCTTTGTTTTCGCACTATCCAAGAAGCCATGAGCAACCTGAATCCACAAACCGTCCTGAGCGTCCATCACTGGACCGATACGCTTTTCAGCTTCACCTGCACGCGCGATCCGTCGTTCCGTTTCGAAAACGGTCAGTTCACGATGGTGGGCCTCGAAGTCGACGGCAAGCCGCTGATCCGCGCCTACAGCCTCGCGAGTGCGAACTACGAAGAGCACCTCGAATTCCTGAGCATCAAGGTGCAGGACGGCCCGCTTACGTCCCGTTTGCAGCATCTGAAGGTCGGTGACGAGGTTCTGATCGGCAAGAAGCCGGTCGGCACGCTGGTGGCCGACAACCTGCTGCCGGGCAAGACGCTGTGGCTGCTGTCCACCGGCACGGGCCTCGCGCCGTTCATGTCGATCATCAAGGATCCGGACATTTACGACCGCTACGAGCGCGTGGTGCTCACCCACACCTGCCGTTTCGTCGACGAACTGGCGTACAAGGAATACATCACGGACCACCTGCCAGCGCACGAGCACCTGGGCGAGCTGGTTCAGGAAAAGCTGCTGTACTACCCGACCGTCACGCGTGAAGCGTTCCAGAACCGCGGCCGGATCACCGAACTGATTGAAACCGAAAAGCTGTTCGCCGACCTCGGCGTGCCGGGTTTCTCGCTCGAAAACGACCGGATCATGCTGTGCGGCAGCCCGCACATGCTGCGCGACACGCGCAAGCTGCTGGACGACCTGGGCTTCCAGGAAGGCAGCAACAACGCGCCGGGTCATTACGTGGTTGAAAAGGCCTTCGTCGGCTAAGTTACCTTCCACTGCGTTACGATTTTTGCGGCTCGCCCCGCAAAATCAGCGAAAAGGAGCCTTCGGGCTCCTTTTTTATTTTCACGTTACAAATCGGCGCCGACGATCTAACATTCGTTGTCAGTATTCTTCCTACAAAAGCAGTGTTGCGAATGATCAACCCATACTTGAAATCGGACCGCTAAGCCTTGCTGCAACTGCTTTTTTTCTTTTTATGAGATATCATCGCGGCGCATCATCAGTCGAATTGACGCGCCTGCCATGGCCTAAGCGCCATGTTACTGAATGTAAATTTCGTTACGTCATACTGTTAGCGATTCGCCCGTTGCGTCCTGAGCGCGACGTCTTGCACCTGGAGGCCTGAGACCCGTATGCGTTCTTTCGTCTTCGCGCCGCCGACGCGCACCCGCTCCGCCGTCCGCACGGCTTTCTGAGAACGAAGGTCATGGATACGTCGACTGTCGTCCCGTTCGCCGCCCATCTTCCTGCGTCACCGGAACGTGAAGGGTTCGACGCGTCCGCTACGCCGTCTACCTCGGTCGAACAGGAAATCGCACGGTTGCGCGCCCGGGTCAGAGAACTCTCGGCCGAACTCGTGCAGGCACAGGAAGCCGCTTGCCGCCACGTGGCGCGCGAGCTGCACGACGGCGTAGGCGCCGAACTGACGGCGACGCGTTTTGCGCTTGCCGGCGTCGAAACCTGGCTGCCCGCCGATGCACCGCCGCAATGTTCCGCCGCGCTCGCCGTGGCCAACCGCTCGCTCGACGCCGTGTATGAAGCCAGCCGCCAGGCTGTCGCGGAACTGCACGCACCATCGCTCGAAGCGGGCATTGTCGGCGCGTTAGCGCACTGGACCGGCGATTTCGCCGCGCGCACGCAACTGCGCACGAGCTTCGTCTGCGCCGCCGACGTGCGCCTCACCCGCCTGCCCACCGACGCCGCGCTGGCCGTATTCCGCGTCGCGCAGGAAGCACTGAACAACATTGCCAAGCACGCGCGCGCCGAATCCGCGGACGTGCGGATCGAAACCAGCCGCCGTCACCTCACGCTGATCGTCGTCGACGACGGCAGCGGCATCACGCGTAACGCCCGCAGCCGCCGCGGCCATTTCGGCCTGAGCAGCATGCAGGCGCGCTGCGCGGCCTTCGACGGCACGCTGCGCGTAAGCGCACGCCGTGCCGCTACGGGGCGCGGCGACAGCGGCAACGGCATGCCGTCGCGCGGCACCCTCGTTCGGGCGCGTTTTGCCTGGGACGCCATGCTGGCGGATGCGCCGCGCGCCCGGCGGCAGGCGCTGCAATCGTGAGAGCGCTGTCATGAGCTTGCGCATTCTGCTCGTCGACGACCACGCCGTGGTGCGCCAGGGCGTCCGTCAGCTGCTGCTCGACCGCGGCGTGGCGCGCGACGTGACCGAAGCGCAAAGCGGCGCCGAAGCGCTCGACGCCGTCGCGCGATTCAGCTACGACGTGGTGCTGCTCGACATTTCGCTGCCCGACATGAACGGCGTCGAAGTGCTCAAGCGTATGAAGCGCAAAGCGCCGCGCGTGGCCGTGCTGATGTTCTCGATGTATCGCGAGGACCAATACGCCGTGCGCGCCCTGAAAGCAGGCGCCGCCGGCTACCTGTCGAAAACCGTCGACGCCGCGCAGATGATCGGCGCGATCCAGCAGGTCGCGGCAGGTCGCAAATACGTGAGCCCGGCGATGGCCGAGGCGCTCGCCGACTACGTGTCCTTCGACGGCGAACAGTTGCCGCACGAAAAGCTCTCCGACCGCGAATATCAGACGCTGTGCATGCTCGCCTCGGGCAAGCGCCTGACGGATATCGCCGTGGCGCTCTCACTGTCGGTGAAAACGGTCAGCGTGTACCGCACTCGCCTGCTCGAGAAGATGAAGCTGCGCAATAACGCCGAATTGACCTTCTACGTGATGAGCAACCGGCTCATCGATCTGAATCCCGCTATGGCGGGCTGACGGCCTCTCGCCGCCTGCATTGCTCAGTGCGCGCTGAATAGCTCGCACGCTCGCATGATGAGATTGCGAGAGAGCGATTCCTCCCGATTGGCAGAGCATCGAGCGAAAGCTTTGCGGCCAATGGCCGCGCAGCCGACGAACATGCCGCCCGAGCCCAGCCTGCCGGGAATTTTCAGCCCCGCGCCTATGACGCAAAATGCCCGTGCCGGAATGGGGCGCGGAACGTATCCGTTAAAATCGTGGGTTTCCCGACATTCGGCGCGCAACACGCGTGCACTACTGGAGACCCCCGCCAATGTCCCTGTTTCGCAAGAAGAGCGTCGAGCACATGATCGCCGCAAGTGCTCAGAACGCCGGCCTGAAGAAAGCGCTCGGCGCGCTCGATCTGACCTTCCTCGGGGTCGGCGCCATTATCGGCACCGGCATTTTCGTGCTGACCGGCACGGGCGCCGTGCAGGCCGGCCCGGCACTGATGATCTCGTTCCTGATCGCCGCGATCGCCTGCGGTTTCGCCGCGCTCGCCTACGCCGAATTCGCCTCGACGATTCCGGTGGCGGGGTCCATCTACACCTACTCGTATGCGACGCTCGGCGAACTGGCCGCGTGGATCATCGGCTGGGACTTGATGCTCGAATACGGGCTCGCCACCTCCGCGGTATCGGTGGGCTGGTCGGGTTATCTGCAATCTTTGCTGTCGGGCTTCGGCGTCTCGTTGCCAGTTGCGCTGACGGCGGCGCCCGGTGCATTGCCCGGCCACGATACGCTCTTCAACCTGCCCGCGTTCCTCGTGATGATGGCGATCACCGCGCTGTTGTCGGTAGGTGTGCGCGAGTCGGCGCGGATCAACAACGTCATGGTCGCGATCAAGGTGGTCGTGGTGTTGCTGGTGATCGGCGTGGGCGTATTTCACGTGACGCCGGCCAACTGGCATCCGTTCATGCCGAACGGCTGGAACGGCGTGTTCGGCGCGGCGGCGGTGATGTTCTTCGCGTTCATCGGATTCGACTCGGTGTCGTCCGCGGCGGAAGAGGTGAAGGATCCGAAGCGCGATCTGCCGATCGGGATCATCGCGTCGCTGGGCGTTTGCGCGGTGTTGTACGTGGCGGTGGCGGCTGTCGTCACCGGCATTGTGCCGTCGGCGCAGTTTGCGAATATTTCGCACCCGGTGTCGTATGCGTTGCAGGTGGCGGGTCAAAAGTGGGTCGCGGGGTTTATCGATCTCGGCGCCGTGCTGGGTATGTTGACCGTGATTCTCGTGATGGCTTATGGCCAGACTCGGGTCATTTTCGCCATGTCGCGCGATGGTTTGTTGCCTGCGCGGCTTTCGCGCGTGCATCCGCGGTTTGCTACGCCGTTTTTTACTACGTGGCTCGTCGGGATCTTCTTTGGGCTGATCGGGGCGCTGGTGCCGCTGAACGTGTTGGCTGAGCTGATCAATATCGGCACGTTGGCCGCGTTTTCGATGGTGTCGATTGCGGTTCTCGTTTTGCGGAAAACGCATCCTGAATTGCCGAGGGCGTTTCGGTGTCCTGGGGTGCCGGTTGTGCCGGTGCTGGCTGTTGCGTCCTGTCTGTTTTTGATGGTTAATCTTCAGGCTGTTACGTGGGTGGCTTTTGTTGTTTGGTTGCTCATCGGGATGGTTATTTATTTTGGGTATTCGCGGAGGCATTCGAAGTTGAGCAAGTGATTGGGGTTCTTGCCTGTTTGGTGGGTTGTGGGTGGGTTCTTTCGGGTTTTGGCCTTTCCTTGTTTTGCTTGTGGTTTATTAGCGTTGCCCCTGTGCGGGGCGGCACTCACTTTCTTTGCTTGCCGCAAAGAAAGTAAGCAAAGAAAGCGGCTTT